>JAYRFD010001303.1:0-1778 GCA_041908565.1 Polyangia bacterium
AGTACGAAGTCGACAAAGAAAGCGGGCACCTGAAGCTGGATCGGCCGCAGAAGTTTTCCAACTTCTGCCCTGCCCCCTATGGCTTCCTGCCCAGCACGTACTGCGGCGAGCGCGTCGCAGCCTGGGCCATGCAGCAGACCGGACGCAAGGAAGTGGTCGGCGATGGCGATCCGCTGGACATCTGCGTCCTGACCGAGCACACGATCAACCGAGGCGGCATCCTGTTGCGCGCGCGACCCATCGGCGGCCTGCGCCTGTTCGATCGATCGGAAGCCGATGACAAGATCATCGCTGTGCTAGTCGACGATCCCGCGTATGGAACGATCTCGGACATCTGGCAGGTGCCGATGCCGCTGGTCGATCGGCTGCGGCACTACTTCCTGACCTACAAAGATCTGCCAGAGCCGCTGGGCACCGAGCGCAAGCGACGCTGCGAGATCAGCCACGTCTACGATGCCGCCGAAGCGCACGCGATCATCCGCGCCGCGCAGATCGACTATGCCGCTTTGATGGCGCGCTGACTGCGCTTGCAGGTCGACCCCGCCGCTTTGATGGTGCGCTGACTGCGCTTGCAGGTCGTGCGCAACCCGCGCGCGCTCCGTCGTACACTCGTACAATGCAGTACACACGTCGCCTTGCGCTGTGTTTTCTTGGGGGCCTTGCGACGGTCGGTGGCTCGTGTTCAGACAATGGCACAACGAACATGATGCCTGGGCCGGACCCGATGCCGATGCCGCTGCCCACAGCGGCGTCGTGCGCCATGGCCGCTTCCGGCGGAGCCGGTAAGACGCAGACGCCCACTCTGCTTTTGACTCTGAAAGACCGCTTTGAAGAAGCCTGGCTGGGATCGCCGGCCGTCGCCGATCTGGACGGAGACGGCAAGAAGGAGATCATCGTGCCGCGCGGTGGCGTGGTCGTCGCTTGGCGCGCCGATGGCACCTTGGCCTGGCGTTACCCGACGGGACAGGCGCGCATCTGGGCCAGCCCGGTGGTCGGCAACTTCGTCGGCGACAGCAAGCTGGAAGTGGCGGTGGCGGCGCGCGATCGCATCTATCTGCTCGATGCGGCGGGGGCTGTACAGCCCGGCTTTCCGGTCACCTGGCAGAACGAAATGCGGGCCTTGGCGGGCGGCGACGTCGACGGAGACGGCAAGCTCGATCTGATCGCGTCGGTTGGCCGCAGCGGTCCCACCGATGTCGTCAACGCCTTCCGCGGCGATGGGTCCCAGGTCACCGGCTTTCCACCGCAGATGACCGGCACCAGCGGCTGCGCCGTCGACAACAAGTGCTATCTGGCCGGTTGCTATGACCAGAACCTGGCCGTCGGAGATCTGGACGGCGACAGCAAGATGGATCTAGTGGCACCGCATGACAACGCATACGCCAGCGTTCACAAGGGCAGCGGCGTTGCGTTTGATTCATCGTCGCTGTTCAAGCCCAAAAAGGTCATCGGCGTGCGCTATCTGCACAACCTGGCGGAAGCGCAGCAGGGCTATGCGACCAACGAACCGACCGCGCTGCAGGCCCACTTCACCAACACCGCGCCGGCCATCGCGGATCTGGATGGCGACGGGAAGTATGAAATCGTGATGCTGGGATCGGTGCAGAACGCCGCGCAGACCAGCCGCGAACAAGGCGTCGGACTGTGGGCGGTCCGCAGCGATGCCAGTCGCCTGCCGGGCTGGGAAACACCGCTGCACGTGCCGCAGTACATCGCTGGCTTGTGGGATCTGGGCAACACCAACATCGTCGCTGCCACCAACCAAGTCAGCATCGCCG
>JAYRFD010001304.1:0-5721 GCA_041908565.1 Polyangia bacterium
GAAGACATCGTCGGCGTCTGCGGCATCGTGGCATTGATGGGCGATCACGAAGGCGAGCCACGCACCTGACGCATCGCACCGTCGGCGCTGCAACGCAACGCGTCAGACGAATTGCCCCAACCACTCAGCCTCCAGACGTCGAATCCTCGTCGGAGACGCGTTGCAAGTCTCACGAAAATATTACTCGTCCGTGACACAACCGTGACACGAACGGCGCAGCATAAGCCCATGCAGACCGCAACCCCACCGCTTCGCATTGCCCCCCTGGAAGTCGGCGCCGTCGACGCGGCTGGTGCCGCCGCAGCGCCCAATCCCTTGGCCGCATTCTTCCCGCCGTACCAAGAAGGCAGCGAGCGCTTCAATCGCTGGACGAGCATTCCGTATGTCTTCGTCCACGCCGTCGGCATCATCGGCGGCGGGTTCGCCATCGCGTACGGCCAGGTGACCTGGGTCGACGTCCTTTTGTGCGGCCTGTTTTATTACCTGCGGATGTTCGGCATCACCGCCGGCTACCATCGGTACTTTTCGCACCGCGCATACAAGACCGGGCGCATCTTCCAGTTCATCCTGGCCTTCATTGGCACCACGTCGCTGCAAAAGGGCGTGCTGTGGTGGGCCGCGCACCATCGCCAGCACCACAAGTACAGCGACCAGGATCGCGACATCCATTCGCCGGTAAAGCGCAGCTTCAACTGGGCCCACCAGGGCTGGTTCCTGTGCGGTCGCTATGACCTGACCGACTGGGAACGCATCCAGGACTTCGCCAAGTACCCCGAGCTTCGCTGGCTGAACAAGAACTTCCGCGCCCCGGCCATCGGCTCGGTGGTCTTGATGTTCCTCGTCGGTTGGCTGGTGCGCGGAGACTTGATGGGCGGTCTGCGCGTCGGGCTGTGGGGTGGATTCTTCAGCACCGTCCTTCTGTGGCACGGCACCTTCACCATCAACTCGCTGGCCCATGTCTGGGGCTCGCGCCGCTACAAGACCACCGACGAAAGCCGCAACAACTTCTTCCTGGCGCTGATCACCATGGGCGAAGGCTGGCACAACAACCACCACCACTACCAAAGCACCGCCAACCAGGGCTTCTTCTGGTGGGAGGTCGACTTCAGCTACTACATCCTCAAGATGCTGTCGTGGTTCGGCATTGTGTGGGACCTGCGCACGCCGCCCAAGCACATCCTGGAAAACCGCCCGGCCAACGCGTAAGCTCGCCAGATCCTCCGCCGCCCCCTGACGTTCCAAGGGAGCATGCTGCACCTGTTGTTTTCTGCTGTTTTGACCCTCAGCACTGCGATCCCATCCCCCGCAAGTCTTGGAGAGCTGGATCGCGGCATCTACCCCGACCTGGCGGCGCAAGCGCAGATCGCGGCCCCCGACTGGTTCCCCACCGACGGCGAGACCTGGCTGCGTGTCGATCTGCCCCACCGCATCGCCACGTTGTACCAAGGCAGCGTCGCGCTGACCGCATATGCCCTGCGTGGCCCGCTGTCGCAGGCGGGACCTGGTCCCGTCCCGCTGGCGGTCTTGCTGCCGTGGTTGTCCGACGCCGATCGTACCGATTTAGGCAAGCGGCTGGGCGCGCAGCCCAGGCTGGTCTTTGCATCCCCCGGAGCAACCGAAGATCACGACGGCGACGGCTTGGTCAACGCGCTGGACGTGCTGATCGGCGCCAAGAAGCTGTGCTTAAACAAAGCCGCCTACGAGTCGAACTATCGCGCCTTGCGCTACCCCGGCGGCGACGTACCGCGCACCGAAGGCGTCTGCACCGACACCCTGGTCCGCGCCCTGCGCAACGCCGGCTGGGACCTGCAGCGCGAGATTCACGAGGACGCAACGAAAAAGCCCGCGCTGTATCCCCTGGCCGGCAAGGCTCCCGACGCCAACATCGACCATCGCCGCATCCGCATGATGCTGCCCTGGTTCAATCAGCACTTCGTCAAGGTACCCGATGGCGCCCCCTACCTGCCCGGCGACATCGTGCTGTTTGACACCTTCCCCAGCAAGGCCGGTCCCGACCACGCCGGCATCGTCAGCGACCACCTGGGTCCATCGGGCCTGCCTCTGGTCGTCAACAACTGGACCGACGGCTACGTCGAAGCAGAGATGGATCTTCTGGGCTGGGTCCCCATCACCCACCGCTTCCGCGTCCCGACGGCTCCCACTGCCGCCCCATCCCTTCGTCCGCCTCTGCGCGCCCAGTGACGACCCGTCTGTTGCTCGCGCGCTTGCCGTCTGTCACAGCGATCTACGGCCTGGCGTCGGTGAAACCCAGATAGCCGGAGCTGCCGCCGATCCAGGCCAGACCGTTCGGGGCCGCCTGCACGACGTTGAGATCCATGCTTCCGATGCTAGGCGACAGAGGAGCAAAGGTCCTTAGCATGGGGTCGGTGCTGCGCGCCGCGTAGCCGCCAGCCCCAACGATGTACGTCGTCGATCCGATGCCGGTCACAGAAAAAAAGTCGCTTGAGACCGAGTTGCTCACGAGCGACCACTTGGCTCCGTCAAAGCGCAGGATCTGGCCCGCTGGACCGACGGCGATGGCACGGCTGGTGCTTTCGGCCCACAGGCTGTTGACGGGCAGCACGGCGTCCCCGGAATAGTCGGTGAACATGTTGTTGCCGTCCCACTTCCACAGGCGGGTCTGCGTCACATCGCCGCCGCCGCCCAGCACGAAGGTGGGGCTGACGGCCCAGACGGCGTACAGGCTGCCGTTGCCAAAGGGGTTGATCTGATTCCAGCGCGTGCCGTCGTAGTGCCAGAACTCGCCCTGCGTCGTGGTCGATGCCGCCAAGCCGACGACCCAGATATGACTGGCGCTGACTCCAGAAATCGCGGTCAGCGTGCGCGTCGGACCACCGGTGGAAAGGGTCCAGTCCTTGCCGTTGTAGTGCAGGATGCGTCCCAGGTTGCCGACCACCCAGACATCGGTGCTGCTGCTGGCCCACACAGCATTGAAGATGGTGTCGGCTGGGACTGGGAAGGTGCTCGCGGATATGCGGCTCCACGTCTGACCGTCAAAGTGCAGCACCGACGCCATGGTCCCGACTGCCCAGACGTCGTTGGCGGCCGTCGCCCAGAGGCCGTTGATCCGCGGCACCGCACCAGCGGTGGGAGGCGTGGCGCAGGCGCTGCCGGTCGCGCAGCCCATCAAACCGCCGCAGCGACGTGGGCTCTGCGCTTGCATCTGCACGGCCAGGTTGGAAAGACGCATGGTCAAGTCCACCGTCGGCGCGGCTGAGGCCTGCGTGCAGCCGTCGGAATCCCAGGCACTAAGGTCCAGCTTCAGCTGACCTGCCACCGGGACGCGGATTCCTAGCTGGTTCTGCGGCAGCGGCAACGACAGCGGCAGCGGCAGATCCGACATCGCCGACAGCGGCTTCTGATCAAGCTGAGCGCTGACCGAAAGCGACACCGCCCGACTGGGCAGATCGCCAAGCGTCACCAGCACGCTGTAGTCAGCAGAACCGCAGGCCGCTGCCCCGATAAGCGCGCAAGCAGCCAGCGTCTGCGGCAAAGACAGGCAAGACTTCATCGGCATCCCCTTGCGATGACTAAAGTTTGAAGGTGATGGTCGGTATACCGCTGGGCAGCGACGATGCTCCAGACGAGGCCACGCCTGCGCCGACCCCCACGCCGACGACAAGCAGGGCTCCACCGCCGACCAGCGCCCAGAACCACCACTTCTTGTAGATCGGTCTGCCCGCCTCGGCAGGCGGCGACGGTGCTGCGACGGTCGTCGTCGCGCCAGAGGCTGCGTTGACCGTCGGGTCCGGGGCTGGCTTGGCAGGCGGAGTCGAGCTTGCCGTCGGAACAGTGCCCACTTCCCCTTTGGGATCGTCGTCTCCGGCTGCAGGCAGCGGGCTGCCGGCCGTTTCAACCAAGGTGCGGGCTTGCGCCGTGTATTTTTCCAGGCGCGCCGCAGTCTCGGCGTCGGGGCGGGTCTCGGCCTGACGAAAGCGATCGTAGTACTGCAGCGCATCGCGCGGGCGGCCCAGGCGGTGCAGAGTCCGCCCCAGGTTGATCAGCAGCCACGGCATCTGCCGTCGCTGATACGCGGATTGAAACGAGGCCAGCGCGCCCTCATAGCGTCCCGACTCGAACTGCCGCACCGCCTGTTCGTAGTGCCCACGACAGACGCTGTCATTCAAGCAGCCGTCATCGGGCGATGTCGGGCCAGCCTGCGCTGTCGACAGGTAGGACAGCCAGGACAGCACGAACAGCGACGAAAGAAAGCGCACAAAGCCGGTAGAGGGGACGCAACCAGGCCGCCGCACGGGGATGGGATGGGGCATCGAGTCTCTCTTTGGAGTCGGGAAAGCCAGTCAAGTCATGCGGATCTTTGGCCGGCAAGTCAGCGTATCACGAAGCCACGCGGTGGACGGCTGGCACACCACCCCAGCCGGGCAAAAACAATCTTCGCCGCCCCCACCCGCTTGCGGCGATAATGCTCGCAGAGTCGCGTGCCTGCAGCGCACGTTCGGGGTGCGATGCAACGCTGGCGCCGACTGGTCGATAACTGGGATCAGCGAGGCGACTGCCCATGCCCAGCCTGAACTGCATCAAGATTCTGGGAAATATTAAGTTCCTGTCTCACGGCTTGAAGCTGCCCGTCGACTTCCACCATCCGCAGGGAAACCCAGCGGCGCAGCAGTACGAACAGGCCTTCAAGCCAACGGACAAGATCGCGATTCCACGCCTGATTCCGCCGTGGTTTCTGCCGGCCGAGATCCCCAATCGCTACTACCAAGACACCTGCGATCGGATCGGCGGCGACTTCAAGGACTTCCACGATCGCATGCTGGATGCCGTCGTCTTCGCCCACAACATGTGGAAGCTGCAGGCGCGGTTCCAGAACTTGAAGATCATGGCGCTGTCGGCCATCGGCACGCCGGGCTGCCTGTCCGGTCCCGAGCTTGAGTCCTTCATCAAGATGGCTCCGTCGGCGGCAACAATGATCGGCAACATGGCCAAGCACCGCGATGCCGTCGCCAAGGGCGTGTCGACCTGCTTCAAGCGCTGGCAGGATCAGGTCACCGTGCCCGGCCTGCCCTGGTATCCCGCCTTCGCCGCGTTCCCAGGACCCATGGCGCCGCCGATGCCGAACGTGCCGATGCCGCTTATCACCTGCGTGTCGGCGATGATGACCGAGATCACGACGCCCATGTCGATGAAGACCGAGATGGACAACGCGCTGGCCGCCGACATGAAGTCCAAGGATCCCGACAAGCACTACGAGGCGCTTCATGACGCCATCGCGACGGTGCTGGCCCTGGCGTTCCTGACCTGGCTGCCATCGCAGCAGGTGATGATGGTGCTGGGCATGGGCCCCATCCCGACCTTCGCCCCGCCGTTTGTTCCGGTCGGCCCCGTCGTAAACGGCCAGAACATCCCCGCCCCCGGCCACCTGATCGCCTAACCCACCGCTGCGTTCACTTCGTCGCGCGGGGCACGCCACGGCTCTGCGATGTGGCGCGTTCTAGGACTGCGGGCCGGGCGCTTGCGGTTCGCGGGGAACCAGCCGCCGGGTCAGTCCCCACAGCACGATCCCAGACAGTATCCCGACGACGATTGCCGGAAACAGCCCATACCCCAGGACGGCAAGGAAGGGCTTGCCCAGGTAGTTGCGCACCAAGGAGTGGTCGCGAAAGCCGTCGAAGCCGGCCCAGATCAGGCCCAGGCTGGCCGCGAAGAACGCGCAGCCGACCAAACAGATCAGCCCGC
>JAYRFD010001305.1:0-2799 GCA_041908565.1 Polyangia bacterium
CTTTTCCACGCGCGATATCCACGGCAAGTTTTCGCTGCGCGCATCGGTCACGTCCGAGCTGGTCTTTGAAGACTGCGTCGTCCCAGCGTCGGCGATGTTGCCCGGCGTGCAGGGCCTGCGCGGGCCGCTTTCGTGCTTGAACCAGGCGCGCTGTGGCATCAGCTTCGGGGCCATCGGCGCCGCCATGGCCTGCTATGACGAAGCGCTGCGCTACACCAAAGATCGCAAGCAGTTCTCGCGTCCGCTGGCGGGTCATCAGCTGGTGCAGGCCAAGCTGGTCGACATGCTGGAAGAGATCAGCAAGGCGCAGCTGTTGTCCATTCACGTGGGCCGTCTGAAAGCGGCCGGCAAGATTCGCCCCGCGCAGATCTCGATGGCCAAGCGCAACAACGTCCGCATGGCGCTGCAGTGCGCTCGAACCGCGCGCGATCTGCTGGGCGCCAACGGCATCACCGACGAGTATCAAGCCGGTCGCCACATGTGCAATCTGGAGTCGGTCTTCACCTACGAAGGCACGGATCACATCCACACCCTGGTCATCGGCGAAGACATCACCGGCCTGCCCGCTTTCGACTAGCCCGGGGACTGGCGGCCCGCAGTGTATTTGGTTAGTCCGAAATTGAGCGCATAGGTCTACACATCGGCGGAGCTGCGCGATGCACGACGCAGGACCGGCGAGCTCAGCTGGTGGCGACGGGCTCGGCGTCCTAATCCGCTGGCTTGCGGCCCTCTGGGTGTGCGAAGACGGGGACTCGCCGATGCAGACAGGAAGGGCACAGCGGCCCATCTCGCCATGATCGTCTTGACGCAAGTCAGCAAGCACTACGCGGGACGCGCGGTCTTGCGCGACATCACGCTGACGCTGCAGGCCGAACAGACGCACGTGCTTCTGGGGGCAAGTGGCTGTGGCAAGACGACGCTGTTGCGGCTGCTTGCCGGCAGCTTGGCGCCCGACCAAGGCCAGGTGTGCGTCGACGGATCGACGGTGGTTGTCGCCGATCCGTGCCCGCTTTCCGACCGCCTGGGCTATGTAACGCAAGAAGGCGGGCTGTTTCCGCACCTGACGGCCGAAGACAACATCCTGCTGCCGCTTCTGGCCCGCGGTGCGACGCGGGGTCCGCAGCAAGCGCGCCTGGCCGAGCTTCTGCAGCTGGTCGGCTTGGACCGCGCGATCTTGGGCCGCTATCCGGGGCAGCTCAGCGGCGGGCAGCGGCAGCGAGTGGCGCTGATGCGGGCGCTGTTTGGCCGACCGCGCTACCTGCTTTTGGACGAACCGCTGGGCGCGCTGGATCCGCTGATTCGCCGCGAGCTGCAAGAGACGCTCAAAGCGATCTTCGGTCAGCTGCGAACGACCGTGGTCATGGTCACCCACGATGTCGCCGAGGCCGCATTCTTCGGCGACACCATCACGCTGTTTCACGAGGGCGCGGTACTGCAGCACGGCACGTTCTTGGATCTGGTGCATCGCCCGCAGCACCCGTATGTGCGTGCCTTTCTGAAAGCGCAGCGGCCGCCGCCCCTGCTGCACGAGATCCAAGAATGACCCGGCGATATTTGTCTGATCTGGGCTCTGCTTTGGCGTGCCTGCTGACCGTGCTTTGCCTGGGGCTTGTCGCAAGTCCGCAAGGTGCTCAGGCCGCGCCAGCCGCCGGCGCGCACAATCGCCCGCTGCGCGTTGCCGCCAAGCCGTTCACCGAAAGCTATCTTCTGGCCGAGCTGCTGGCACAGCTTGTCGAAGCCGTCGGCGAAGCGCCCGTCGAGCGCAAGTTCGGTATCGGCGGTCCACAGTTCGTGATCGATGGCCTGCAAGCTGGCGAGCTAGACATCGACGTCAACTACACCGGGGCGCTTGCCCACCTGTATCTGCCCAATCAGCCCGCACCCAGCGAAGAGACGCTGCGCCAAGCCCTGCGCGCACGCGGCCTGCTGATGTCGTCATCGCTGGGCTTCAACAACACCTATGCCATTGCCGTGCGAAGTGAGACGGCGCAGCGCCTGGGCCTGTCGCGCATCAGCGACTTGGTGCCGCATCGATCGCTGCGCGGCGCGTTTACGCCTGACTTTCTGAACTACCAAGACGGCTTCTATCGCTTGCAGCAGGTATACGGCGTTCAGCTGGCCAGCGTGCGGCCCATGCAGCATGCGCTTGCGTATCAAGCGCTGAAAAGCGGCGAGATCGATCTGACCGATGCCTACACCACCGATGGATCGCTGCCGCTGTACTCGCTGACCTTGCTGCGCGACGATCGCGACTTCTTTCCGCGGTACGAAGGCGTGATCCTGATCCGCGCGGAAACCGCGGCGCGCGTCCCGCAGACCTGGGCCCGCTTCCGTCGCTTGGAAGGCCGCTTCAGCGATGGCGAAATGCTGCGCCTAAACGCCGAGATCGACGTCAAGCACCGCAGCGTCGCAGACGTCGCACGGGACGTGCTGCAGCACGCGCAGCTTGTCGATGTGCAGACCGCAGCCCGCACCGCCAGCACCAGTCGGGAAGATGGGCTGTGGGCCGCCACGCTGGAACATCTTCTGCTTGTGATCAGCGCGCTGATTCTGTCGACGCTGGTGGCTGTCCCGATTGGCATTGCGGCGGTTCGTTACCGGCGGGCTGGACAGCTGCTGATCGCGCTGACCAGCTTGCTGCAGACCATTCCGTCTCTCGCCTTGCTGTGCTTTCTGATTCCGCTTTTGGGAATCGGCGCGCTGCCCACCATCGCGGCGCTGTTCTTGTATGGCCTTCTGCCCATCGCGCAAGGCACGGCGGCCGGCCTGCTGTCGATCGACGCGCGCTTGGTCGAAACC
>JAYRFD010001306.1:0-1723 GCA_041908565.1 Polyangia bacterium
GTCTTCTTCTTGGGCGGCACGAAGCCAGGCAAGCGGGGTGGCCCCGTCGGAGTCTTCACTGCGTTGACGTTTGGCTTGGTCGCCGCTTGGTTGGGGCTGCTGGTTCCCAGATCGGTCGCTGCAGTCTGGGGCGGTGATGTGGATCCTGCGGCGCTTGCATCTGCGACGCCAGCGCTGGCGCCCAGGTCGGTGGTCGTCAGGCGGGAAAGGCGGATATGCGGGCTGACGTCCTGCTGCTGGTCTAGCTCAAGCGGGACGTCGGCGTAGCCGGCCACACGAACGATTAGGTTGCGCTTGCCTGGCTGGGCTGCCTGCTCGCGGAACCAGGGCGTGGTGCCAAGGGATGTCCCGGCTTGGGCGTCGATGACTTCGGCACCGGCCGGCTCGCTGCTGAGGGTCCAGCGCACCAGCTTGGGGGTTGGCAGAGGCGGTGGTTGTCGCAGCAGGGCGTGACGCAGCGGCACGGGCAGGGACTGTTCAAGCGCGGCCGGCAGCTTCAGAAGGCCCAGGTGCAAAGCGGTTCCGCCTCCACCCAGGCCGATTCCCAGCAGCACAAGTAGCCACAGCCACAGGCCCCGTCGTCGAGGCTGCGCTGCGGCTTCGGCGGCCTGCGTGGTGCTGATCGGACCGTTCTGCGGGTTGCTGGCAGCCCGCGGGTCTTGGCCGGCTGGCGCTTGCGAGGGCAGGGTGGGCGTCTGCCCGGTGGTCAGCCCGCCCGCTCCAGAGACCACAACCACGGGCGTGGCCGCATTGGACAGCGTCGCTGCGGCGCGCTCAAGCTCGCTGGCGACTTGCGCCATGCTGGGACGCTCGTTGGCGTCTTTGGCCATCATCCGCTCGACGAGCGACGTCAGCGTCGTCGGGATGTTCGGATCGTGATCGCGCAGCGGCTTGGGCGTCGAGAAAATATGCATGGCCATCACTTCGCCCTGACCTTCGGCGCGAAACGGAAGCTGGCCACACAACAGGCGGTACAGGACGACGCCCAGCGCATAGACATCGGCCTTGTCGTTTACGTTGCCGGCGCCCTTGCACTGCTCCGGTGCCATATACGACGCGGTGCCAAGCACCATGCCGGTGTCGGTCTTGAAGTCCTCGGCTGCGGGGCCGACCACTTCGCTGTCCACCTTGGCGACGCCGAAGTCCAGGATCTTCACGCGCTCGCCCCCGGGCATTTCAGAATCGGGGACCAGCATGACGTTGTCGGGCTTCAGATCGCGGTGGATGACGTTGCGGGCGTGCGCTGCAGCCAAGGCCGACGCGATCTGTCGACTGATGCGCACCGCGTCGATGTACGGCAGCCGACCGCCCCGCGCCCGCAGGCGAGCCGACAGCGCTTCGCCCCGCAGAAACTCCATGATGATGTAAGCGGTTCCGTCGGGAAGATGACCAAACTCATAAATGGCGACGATGCCAGAGTGGTCCACGCGGTTTGCCGCCTGTGCTTCGCGGAAGAAGCGCATGGCGATCTGCGGGTCCTGCGACAGCTCTTTGCGCAAGAGCTTGATGGCTGCTCGGCGTCCAAGCTGCTCGTGCACAGCCTCGTAGACTGCGCCCATGCCGCCCTGACCGATCAGCCGCTCCACGCGGTAGCTACCGATGCGCTCCCCTTTCATGAACTGGGCGCTCCTGCTTAATTATCATCCAAATTACGGTAAGTTGGCTGATATAATAACGAAAGCCATGAACCCAGCCTCGCTCAGCTCTGGAACCAGGCAGCCAC
>JAYRFD010001307.1:0-1772 GCA_041908565.1 Polyangia bacterium
GCTGGCCGTCGGCTGCCACGGCCAGGGGCTGCTGCAGGATCACAAGGCGCGTGCCGACCGGCATGTGGACGACGGCTGGCTCGGTCGATAGCTCGCGCTGCAGCCAGCCGCTGCCACCGGCACTTGCGGGCACACGCACGAAGCGACGGAACACCGATCGAAAGCCAGCGATCGAGGCATGGCGCGTGTAGTCGAAGGACACGCCGGGCAGATTGGCCGGCATGCTGCGCGACCGCGTCACGATCTCGATCCAGTCGGGGCTGGGTCCTTGGAAGTCGGGCAGAAGCTGCGGATAGCTGGTCGCAAGCTGCGGGAAGTTGCTCGCCAAGCCGCGGATCTGCGCGGCCGGCAGCGCCACATCGCGCAGCACCCGACCGACGGCATCGCGCAGCCACAGCAGGCGATCGCGCAGGGCTGGGTCGTCCGTGGCGCCCACGCCCGCCACTGCGTCGCGCGCCAAGACCCGAGCCGACGCATCCAGCGCGTCGTAGCGTTCCCATAGATCGCTTTGGAACAGCAGCGCCGGCCACGGGTGCTGGGTCTTTTCGGCGGCTCGGCTGGACGCCGCGTGCAGCAGGGCCAACAGGCGTGCCATGCGGGTCGGCTCGGCCAAGTGCCGCACATCGGACAGCGCCAGCAGGGATGCGCCGTCTTCGTAGGCGGCCGGACCCATCACCGCTTCGGGCCACGGGTTCAGGGGCACGGGGCGCGACGCACAGCCCGTCGAGTGCGCGAGGTCATCTGGGCCAGCACTGTTCGCCAGACAGTGCGTGCGCGAGACCGAAACGGAGTGCACATACAGCGCGTGGTGGACACGGTTCCATGGGTGCAGCGGGTCGTCCGCATACAGCGGCAGCGGCGACACACCGTCGATGGCGGGGGCAAGCGTAGCCAGATCGGCGGGCCCGACCGCGGACCGCTTTGGTGCCTGCAGCACCACCTGCGCAGATTCATCGACCGTCGAGCGCGCGCCATTGCGCCCGCGACACGCCGAGCCAGCCAAGAGCCCCAGCAAGACCCCAAGTCCCACGACCGACGAACGCAGCCAGAGCGGGGGGCTGGCGAAAAACGCGGTGCGGGTCGTTGGGCAATCGCGATACAACATGGCCTCTCCTTGGAGGACATCATGACCCGGTTTCGACGATCGTTTTGCGGCTTTGTGGCCCTGGCAGCGACTGCCCCGGCCGTGGCCATGGCCCAGGTCGCGCCCGATGCCAACAGCGTAGGGCCGCAGATCACCACCAGCGCCGAATACAAGCTGCCGGCGAGCATCGACGCCGACATCCTGCCGGGTCGCACCACCGAGCTTTGGGCCCGCGTCTACCGCCCCAAGACACTGGGCGCCGGCACCTATCCACTGGTCGTCATCCTGCACGGCAACCACGCCACCTGCGGTCGCGGCACCAACCCACGCATCGACGACCGCGTCGACTACACCACCAGTGGTACCTGTCCCACGGGCTATGTCGTCGCGCCCAACCACGCCGGCTATGCCTATCTGGCGGACAAGCTGGCCTCGTGGGGCTACATCGTCGTTTCGATCAACGCCAACCGCGGCATCAACGCAGCCGGCGGAGTCAGCGGCGACTCGGGCCTGAACTTGGCGCGCGGGCGCTTGATCCTCAAGCACCTGCAGAAGCTCAGCGAGTGGAACAAGAACGGCAGCACCCCCAGCACGCTGGGGGTCGAGCTAAAGGGCCGCTTGGACTTCGGCCAGGTCGGCCTGATCGGCCACTCGCGCGGGGGCGAAGGCATCCGCGCCGCCTACAACC
>JAYRFD010001308.1:0-4188 GCA_041908565.1 Polyangia bacterium
CTGCTCGCGCAGCAGCTGCTCGACGGAAGCGCGGGGCGCCACGGCTTTGCGTCGAACCGGCAGGACTTTGGCCAGGGCATCCAGAACGCCGGCTTCCTTGCGCTCGGGCAGCACTTGCTCGGTCAGCTCTCGTAGGCGCAGCAGCTCTTGGCTTAGGGCCTGCTGCAGCTCGCTGTTGCGCTGCCGCAGATGCATCAGCTGACCCACCTGTGCATTCTGGCGCGAGCGCTCGCGATCGATCAGCTCTTCCAGTCCGCGCACCGACAGTCCCTTGCCTTCATAGCGAACCGCTTCATCGAGGATCTGCCGGCTCGGCAGATCATTCGGGTCAGGCTGCGGTGGCAGTGAATCGGACTTCATAAACTCCAGAATACGGGATGAAAGAAACAAGCGAACGAAATGTCAACCGACGGCCCGCCGCGACGGGGAACATCCAGCCACAGCCGCCTATCTTGATCGACAGGTCAGCTGCATTCACAGGCAGGGTTCGCTTGTCGGAGATGGGGATCAGCCCGCGCCAAGTTCTTGCGCGGTGCCAAGGGGGAAGGGGCGACTAGCTGCGGTTGTAGACGTCGCCGGTGTTGCTGACCGATGGCTGGTAGTAGTCGGAAGTCAGCTGGCGATCCTTGACGTTGTTGCCCAGCGCTTCTTCCAAGAACTTCGTCTCTTCCACGCATGCCTGACCGGGCACGCACTTGACCTGCACCTTCACTTCACCGCTGGGGGTGATGGTGATCTCAAGCTCACGGCGTTGTGCCATGGGAACCTCCTTCTTGCAGTGTGATGTCGAGCGGGCGCTGCACGCGGCAGATTCAACGGCGCGGGGCTATCCCCACTTCGCGACCGACATCTTGATCGTACCGTCTTCCGCCTGCACCTGCTCTTCGATGCGGTAGCCCTGTTCTTCGCAAGCGGCGACAACCACTTGATAGGCATAGGCTTTGTTGATCTCGTCGACGACTTCTTGCTCGGTCTTGCCGACGGTGGTTTCGATGCCCCACCAGTCCGCCTGCAGGCCATAGGTGCCGTCTTCGTTCTTGACGACGCCGATGTCGTAGCGGCCCATGTTGATCGACACCTCGGCCAAGCTGGTCTGGCCGCGCCAGCCGCGAACCGTCACGCCATCTTCAGCGTGCGTGTGCTTCCACTTGAGCTGCTCCAGCGCTTTTAGCAGGCACTGGATGTTGGTGATCTTGGTTGCGACCGTTGTGAAATGGCTCATCTGAACGACCTCACATATCCAGGCGGCCGCCGTCTTCGCTGGGTACGGCGAAGCGGTCGCGAGTCTTCTTCAGCGTCGGCGTCTTGATGACCGAAGCAGTCCGCGCGCGCGTTCGCGACCACTCGCGCATGTCGGCGATCTTTTCTTGCATGGTGACCGCTAGCGGCACGATTTCTTTGGCGCCGTGCAGCAGCTGTTCCGTCGTCAGATCGCGAACATGTGGGTTGGCATCGAACGCTTCGTACAAGGCACCAACCACCACCTGTTCCACTTCGGATCCCGAAAAGTCCGGCATGGCTTCGATCAAGCGGTGCATGTCCAGTGCTTCGATGCTGCGCTTCTTCTTCGACAGGTGGATCTTCAAGATCTCGGCGCGTTCTTCCATGGTCGGCAGATCGACAAAGAAGATTTCGTCGAAGCGGCCTTTGCGCAGAAGCTCTGGCGGCAGCGCGCGCACATCGTTGGCCGTGGCGATCACGAACACCGGCGATGTCTTTTCCTGCATCCAGGTCACGAACGTGCCGAACACACGCGACGTCGTACCGCCGTCCGACATGTTGGACGAGCCGGTGCCCGAGAAGCCCTTTTCCATCTCGTCCAGCCACAGGACGGCGGGGGCCACCGCTTCCGCGGTCTTGAGCGCCTTGCGAATGTTCTCTTCCGATGCGCCGACCAGGCCGCCGAAGATCTTGCCGACATCCAGGCGAAGCAGCGGCATCTGCCAGGCGGCGCCGACTGCCTTCGCCGTCAGCGACTTGCCGCAGCCCGGCACGCCCAAAAGCAGAATGCCCTTGGGCATCGGCAGACCGAAGTCGCGCGCTTCCGACGTGAACGCATGGCGGCGCTTGGTCAGCCAGGTCTTGAGGATCTCAAGCCCGCCGATGCTGTCGAGGTTGTCCTCAGCTTCGTAGTATTCGAGGATGCCGCTCTTGCGGATGATGTGCTTCTTTTCGCTGAGGATCGTCGGCAGATCGAAGGTCCGGTGCCGCACGATCGACTTGGCCAGCGTGTTTTCCGCTTCCATCAAGGTCAGGCCCAGGGCAGCGTCGACGATGGCTTCTCGCCCCTCGACCGTCTTGGCCGGTCCCGGATCGCAGCCCGGCGGTAGCTGACGCACAAGCTCGTCCACCACTTTGGCGATCTCGGGCCGATTCGGCAGCGCCCAGTCGACGATCGTCAGGTCTTTCTCAAGCTCTGGCGGGATCTTGGTGACCGCCGACAAGATGAAGACATGCTTCTGTGTCTTGTTGCGCAGGTCATGGGACAGATCGCGCAGCTTGCGGACGACCGTCGGATCGTTGACGAAGGCATGGAAGTCGCGCAGCACAAACAGCCCGCGCCCTTCCTGCGCATTGATGTAGTCGAGAGCCTTGATCGGATCTTTGACATCACCGCCCTTGAGCGTGCCGAAGCGCTGCTCAAAGCCGCGGGTGATCGACCACACGCCAAGCTTCATGTCGCGACGGCGCGCCAGCTTCAAAAGCGATGCTTCAACGCGCGCTTCTTCCGACGACACGACATAAATCAGCGAGTAGCGGGCGCGGATCAGATCCAGCACCTCCCGCTCGCTTTGATTCAGTTCCTCGCTGTCTGGGGCAGCGGCGACCGGCTTTTCCTGAGACATGGCTTTCCGTTCTTATTCGATGACTGCGCGAAGGCTGCGAATCTGCGAGCGCGCATCATCAAAGCAGTTCATGACTTCTTCGAGAGTGCTGCGCAGCTTGCGTGCGCTGTCTTTGTCGGGGACGGTGCGTTCGACTTTGTTGAAGCCTTCTTCCAGATCCACCAAGTTCTTGCGCAGCCCGCCCAGCGCTTCGGTGATTCCGTCGTAAGCAGCAGTGGCCACAGCCTTCAGCTCGGCCATCTCTTGGCTGCCTCCGCCAGACGAGGTTGATGCCGGTGCCTGTGCGGCCTGCGCGGCCTGTGCGGCCTGCGCCTGTGCCTGCGCCAGCGCCTGAGTCTGGTTCTGCAGGTCAGTTTCGAGTCCGCTGATTCGCGCCTTCAGCTGATCGCGCTCCGCCTGCAGGCTGGCCAAGGCCTGCTTGTGGCCCTCGGCAGCGTTGTTGGCTTCACTCTGGCGACCGTGGAGCATATCCAGCTCTTTTTCGACTTCGTCGCGGTCCTTGATCGCCGCATCGCGTTCCTGCTGCAGATGCAGTCGCGCTTCCTCAAGCTTGGTCAGCTCGGCCTGGTGCTTGCTTCGCAGGTCGGTGAGCGCTTGCTCAATGGCCTGTTCCTGCGCCTGCTGCGAGCGGGCCTGCGCGGACTTGCGATCTTCGTTGTTCTTCTGCAGCGCCTTGCTCTGCTCAGTCAGCTCGGCTTCGGACTTCTGCAGGCGCTCGCGCAGCGTGTCCAGTTCTTCGCTGGCGACATCCAAGTCGCGGCGAAGCGTGCGGTTCTCTTGCGACAGCTGCAGGATCTGATCGCCACCCTGCTGGCCGATCATGGCGCGCACGCGGTCGAGCTCTGACTTCAGGTCGTCGACCTGCGTCTGCGTCTTCTGCGCCTTCTCTTTCAGCGTCGTGTTCTCGCTGCGCAGCTTGGCCGAGCTCTGTTCGAGCTCCTCCATCTGCTTGCGCATGTCCTTGATCTGCGCTTCCTGATTGACGATGCCGACGCGCTGCTCCTCGATGATCTTTTCGCGTTCCTTCAGGATCGCGCGCAGGTGATCGGTGTCGCCGCGCTCGGTGTTGATGTTGCGCACCTGTTCGTCGCGTTCACGCGCCAGCTTGACCAGCTGAGCGTTGAGTGCTTCGACTTCCTTTTTGGCACGCCGAACATCTTCGCCGGACGCCGCGATCTGCCGGTCTTTGGCTTCACCGGACGTCTTGAATTCATCCAGCTGGGCCAGCGCCTTGGTGTGCTGATCGCGCAGTGACTTCAGATCCTGACGAAGCTCCTCGGTGACCTTGCTCTCGGCGGCTAGCTCGTCTTTGTCTTTCTTGGCCTGGCGCGAGACCTTCTCC
>JAYRFD010001309.1:0-2449 GCA_041908565.1 Polyangia bacterium
ACGCAGGCCTTCTGGCTGGTGTGCGGCTGGAAGGTGTTGCGCCCAAGCGAGATCACGGCCACATCCTGCAGCCATGCCAGTGCCCAGCGTCGCACGTACGCCCAGCGCTGGCCGCTGAACTTGTTGTGCGGCAGCACCATCGCCAAGCGGCCCCCCGACCTGAGCAGGCCCACGCAGCGCTCGACAAACAGCACGTCTCGTTCGACCCGTCCCCCCTGCGCTAGCTCATACGCCGCCGCATAGCTGTCGCCGACATCGCCGGCAAACGGCGGGTTGGTCAGCACCAAATCGAAGCCCGCAAAGCCGGGCGCGTGCGCCTGCAGGATGTCTTCGATGGTGCTGAGCGTGGGGGCGTCGTCGACGGACCGTCCACCCCGGGGATCGCCGGGGCGCAGCAGGCTGTCGACGCGCTGGATGCGGTCGGCCGGCTGACCACTGGCGGAAAGCAGGATGCGCGCTACTTGGACGGCGCGGGCGTCGGCGTCGAATCCGAACACCTGGCAGTCCGGCGCGTGGCGCAGGGCGTGATGCAGGAAGCCGCCTGATCCGCAGGCCGGGTCGACGAGCCAGTCCCCCGGGCCGGGCTGCAGCATGCGGACGATCTCGGTCACGACGTGCCGGGGTGTGAAGAACTGCCCTTTTTGTCCCTTGGCGGCACGGCTGACGATGCACTCAAACAGAGCGTCCAGGCCGATCAGGTCATCCGCGCGCACGTGCACCGAGCGCAGGACCTGGGCGCAGCGAGCGATGGCATCGTCCGACAGTCGACAGCGGGTCGACGCCTCAACAATGCCTGGCCAGCGCCGCTGGGCCGCTTCAAGTAGCCCGTCGACCTGCGCAGCCAGCCCCGTGTCTTGGGCCAGAAAGTCGCTGTCTGGCGCGCCGGCGCTTTCATGGGTCAGCTTGGCGATGAGCAGGGTCTTGGCCTCGCTGAACGGATCCTCCCCGCTGTGCGCGCTGATGATCTCATCCAGTCGGTGGGCCACGGTCTCCCATTCACCGGGGCGGAATGCGTGTCGCTTGGCCAAGGCGGGTCTCTACCCGACCGCATATGCCGCCCACGCCGGGCAGTCAAGCCTGCCGCGTGCGCCCGCAGCGGATCCCCCAACGCGAATCCCTTCGCCCAGCTGGACGGAGCCCCCCACCCAGCGGACAGGCTGCACTGCCCAACGGCCCCGTGGGCTGCGTCGGCCCGGCAGGCGTCTGTGTTCGCTCGGCACCCTTGTATGCCCCGCGGCGCGACCTCATTTGTCGTGGGCGCAAAGGACGCTGTCCCGCGGTGCGACCTCATTTGTCGTGGGCGCAAAGGACGCTGTCCCGCGGTGCAGGCGACGTTGCCCCAGGAGCAAAGGACGCTGTCCCGCGGTGCAAACAAGTCTGCCCCGCGTACAGGCGACTTCGTCCCAGGTGCGAAGGACATTGTCCCGCGGTGCAGGCGGCTCAGCCCCAGGTGCAATCGGCTTCGCCCCCGGTCCAAGCGACGTTGCCCCCGGTCCAAGCGATGTTGTTCCAGGTGCGAAGGGCATGGTTCCGCGGTGCAAGTGACGTTGCCCCCGGTGCAAAGGCCGCTGTCCAGCGTGCAGGCTACGTTGCCCCGCGGTGCAAACACCGTCGCTGTGCGCACGATGGGAACCTATCTGTGGGGCTTGTGGACCGTAACTAGCGAAAAAAATTGAAGAATTTTCGGCAAAACGTCGCAACTCCTGCGGAGGGGTGCCGATGACCTCCTGCCAACCAAAAGTGATCGGCCAGTCCAAGGTGGACCTGCGCGGGTCACGCAACTCAAACCAGGAGATTGGCATGCCTTCGCTTCTTCCCCGCAATGACTCAGAACTCGCCATTTGGCTGACCAACTACAGCAAGCAGCTTGCCGTGGTTGGCCCCACTGTCGGTTTGTCGGACGCCGACGTCGCCGTCGAGCAGAAGCGCTGCGCCGCGATGATCGCTGCCATCCAGGCGGACGACCAGAAACGAAAGGACTGGCGCGCGGCCGCCGAAGCCACACAGCAGACCAAACAGAAGGAGATCCCTGCCATGCGCGCCACCATGGCCCGCATGAGGGCGCACGCAAGCTGGAGCCCTGCGCTGGCGCAGAGCCTTGGGGCCATCGCGAGCACGACCGCCAGCGGCCCGCTGGAAGCCTATAAGCCCATGGTTCGCGCCCAGACGCAGGCCGGCCGCGTCGAGATCAAGTTCACGCGTCGACCGGTGGACGGCGTCAACGTGTACACGCGCAAGCGGGGCGAGGCCGCGTGGCGCTTGCTGGGGCGCTTCACGCAGTCACCATGCGTCGACCCCACGCCGGCGCCCTCTGGTGTGCCCGAGGTCCGCGAGTACCGGGTCGTCGGCGTCGTGAAAGATCGCGAGATCGGCCAGGCCAGCGACATCGTCATCGTGACGATGGGCGACTAGATCGCCCCGCCTGTCGGCGTGTCCCGCCCCGCGTCCG
>JAYRFD010001310.1:0-10482 GCA_041908565.1 Polyangia bacterium
AAAAACGCCGAACCAAGAAACCGTCCCAGCCCCTTGAGCACGATCGTGCCGCCCATTCCGAGCAGCCGCAGCGACAGACTTCCCGCCTGTTGCAGATACTGTTTCATGATCCACTGGATCGTTTCGGAGTCGACGGCTTTGGCCATCTTGTCCGGCGCATCCAGAAAATCGATCGCATTTTCCGTCGGTGGCGTGTCCAGAACGATCAGGTCATAGGGCGGCGGGCTCTGCTGCGCCAAGTCGTACAGCTTGGACATCGCCGCGTATTCGTGCGAGCCAGCCAGGCGTGCGCTGATCTGCTGATAGATGCCATTGTCGAAGATGCGCCGTCGGACGGTTGCATCGCGGGCATAGCGCTCGACGATTTCATCGAACGCGCGCTTCTGATCCAGCATCATCGCCGACAGGCTGCCGCCGGGCGCGCGCGCGATGCCGCGATGGCGAGCGACGGCTTCCAGCTTTTCGTCCGGCACCTTCTGGATGTCGTGTCCCAGGGCGCGCACGCCCAAGGCATCGGCCAAGCGGCGGGCTGGATCGATGGTCAAGACCAGGACGCGTCGTCCCAGGACCACGGCCGCCAAAAGGGCCAGCGTTGCCGACGTCGTGGTCTTGCCGACGCCTCCCGAGCCGACGCAGACAACGATGCGGCGCGCGGACAGAAGCGGCAAAAGGGTGGCGTCCGGTGTCGATGGAGTACTCAAAGCGAATCGGTTCTGGTGAAGGGGTGGGATGGACTGGGCAGGCGGCGGGTCAGCACCCGTCGAGCCGTACTATGCGCGGGATCGGGCCACGAAGCGGGCCATCGGTCGCAGGAACGGCGCGCCAGCCGATAGCAGCACGATGCCCGCCGACAGCGCAAGCAGGTGGATCAGCATCGGCGAGATCAGGGCCGGGGCGGCCATGTGCACCGAGTGGCTGTGACCCAGCGCCGCCATCACCGTCAGCGGAGCGGCGGCCAGAAGCGCCAGCACGCCGACGGTCCGCGCCCGCAGAAGACCCCAGATGCCCACGATGCCCAGCGCCACGGCCAGCAGGCCTTCGGTTCCTTCGCGCGGGGCCAGAGCAATCAGGATCAGCGTCGGCAAGCTGGCGGCCGCCCGCGTCACGGTGGCGCGCACGCGCTGGGCGCCTAGCTCGTCTAAGCCCAGGGCCTTGCGCCAGCCCGGCTTGGCGTCGAATTCCGTCGTCAGCTGCTTGCCCTGCAGGAACAGCAGGATGATGCCGTGGGTGACGCCGTAAAACAGGATCACCGGATCGATGGCGCGCTGGGTGATGACGCTCCAGAAGGCGACGGTGACGCCGGAATAGCCCAGGCCCATGGCAAACCAGCGAGCCCAGAACCAGCCGGCTCCCAAGGCAAAGAAGCTGATGCCGTAGCAGGCGCCCAGCGCGGCGAAGCAGCCCCACCAGGCTCGCACTTCGGGCTGATCGGGCGGCGCGTTCCACAGAAGCAGGGACAGCAGGCCGAAGAAAGCGGTGTAGAAGGCCAAGCACAAAAGAGCAAACGCCTTGCGCTCGCCCGCAAGACCAATGGACAGGCGGTCGCCGAAGCTCTCAGATGCGGTCGTCGAAGGCGGCGGGGGCTGGCTGGTGGTTTCGCTCATGGTCGCCTCTCTTGCGGGGCTGTGTAGGTTCATGGGCAGCCGCGGGCAGTGGCGGCTGGAACTGCGTTTTCTTCAACATACAGCAAGTCGCTGGGCTCGATGCCTAGCAGAGTGAGCCGCGCAGCGCGGGGCCAAGGCTTCTGGCCAAGTCGGGCAGATCGGCTGCTGGATGCGGCATCGCTGCGGACGTGCCTTAAGGGCGCGCCGGTCAGCGAGCGGTCTCGGTCAGGACCCAGCTCAGGTACGGTTCGTTGACGGCGCTGGGGCGAACACCCAGGATCTCGGGCACGGCGTAGGGATGCAGCTCGCCCAGACGGTTGACCAAGTCGCCGTAGCGCTCGCTCTGCGTCTTCATCAGACACAAAACTTCCGTCGCGTTGACGACCTCGCCCTGCCAGAAATAGATCGACCGCACATCGCGCAGGATGTTGACGCAGGCGACGATTTTTTCCTCCACCAGCTGCTGCGCGACTTGCGCCGCGTCATCGGCGTTGGGGAAGGTGCAGAACACCAGAAGCAGCTCTCCGCTTGCCGTCGTTGACATGAAGCAGAGTGTACTCTGCTAAGCCGTCGGAGAGGAAGACGCCGTGCGATCCCGTCGCGCCTGCAGAAAACCCAAGATGCCGGGCAGGATCGACAGGAACACCACGACGATGATCACCTTTTCGATGTGGTGTTCGATCTTGACGCCGAACAGGCGCTCAAAAAAGCTGCCCAGGAAGTAACCAGTGCAGCTCATCGACGCCACCCAGGCCGCGCCTCCGACGATGTTGTACGTCGCAAAGCGCGTGTACGTCATCTGCGCGGCGCCGGCCACGACGGGCACAAAGGTCCGCAAGATCGGCACGAAGCGCGCCAAGATGATGGCCTTGCCGCCGTGCTTTTCGTAAAAGGCGTGCGCGTCGCGCAGGTGCTGCGGGTTGAAGAAGCGCGACTTGGGGCGGTTGAACAGGTGCGGGCCGGCGCGGTTGCCGATGAAGTACGACAGCGCATCGCCCAGGATGGCCATCGGAATCAGCACCAGGTTCATGGTCAGAAGATCCAGGCTGCCCTTGGCGGCGTACAGCCCCGCGGTGACCAGCAGTGAATCGCCGGGCAGAAAGAACACCAGCGCGCCGGTCTCGGCGAAGATGATGAACGCCAGCACGACCATGGCGTACGCGCCGGCTTGCTGGATGATGGCCTCGGGGTTGCGGATGAGCTGAAGCAGCCAGGTGATGTACGCCATATAGAGGTCTTCCGAAAAAGCGAAGCGCCTCTATATCACACTCGCGCGGACAGCCAAGGCAAAGCCGGAAGCCGGGCTTGGCTTGGCGTTCCCCTGCAGAGGCAGTCCGGCTTTTTTCGACGCAGTTGCGTAGTGCGCGGCGATTTTTTTCTGCGCCATGGAACCGCGGTCTCGGTCGCCCCGTACAACAGTCAGCGGGCGGTAAGTGGGGGGCAGAAACCCGTCGCACGACGAGGTGGCCTGGCCCCTGGCGCTTCGCCCGAACAACCGCCTTTTGCATTGGCGCAGACCCTGCGCGATGCGTAAAGCCCAAGGAGAGAGCCATGCGTTCGCCTACTTCTGTCTCGACGTTCGTTCTTGCTTCGACGCTGACTGCTTCACTGGCCGGCTGCCAAGGCAACGGGGCCGCGATGATGACCGGCACCCCCGAGTCGCGCTTCTGCGAGTATTCCGACTTCTCGGTCGATATCACCGCGGGACCGTCGGCGGGCCTGCACCTTGCGGGATCGCTGCTGCTGGAAGAAGCGCTGCGCACTGGCGCCCTGTCCGGCAGCCTAAAGACCAGCGACGGCAGCCGCATTCCGGTCAGCGGATCGGTTTACAAGAGCGGCGACATCGCGCTGACCTTCCACACCAAGTCCGGCTACGTCATGGGCCTGGGCAAGCTCGGCGACAACTTCTGCAAGTCCGGCACCATGATCACCGGCATCGCCATCGGTCCCCGCGTCGACATGAACAGCATGGTCGGCCAATCAGACACCGGGCACTGGATCCTGGCTGGCTCGTACCTGATCTTCCAGCCGATCACGACCACCCTGACGCTCGAACCCTCCGATCCCTCGCTGATCACGTTCAGCAACGGCGGATCCACGAACACGTTCAACTCTGTCACCTGCCAGATGGGCGCCACGCAGGTCAGCGACAACTGCTGCAGCGGCAGCGTGGGCGGCGGGGGCAGCACCACCACCTGTCGCAGCGGCGGGGTCACCTGCAGCACGACGCGCAGCAACGGCGCCACCACGGCCGACACGTGTTGCGATGGTCCCAAGGGCACCAACACCATGGCGCCCGACTGCGCGCAGGGCGTCTCGCAGATCGAGTCGTAGCCGGCGCGTCTACTTGGCAGCGGCCGGCACGCGCTGCTTCTGGTAGCGCTCCAAGTGCATCACACCCGTCTGCGGATCGGCATCGAAGTATTCCGATCGGCCCAGGTAATAAAGGGCGCTTGGATGCTGCTTCAGCCAGTCGTTGGGCTCTGGATCGTCGTCGTCAACCAGCACTTCCAGGTGATCGCGCGCGTCGTTGTATAGCTCCAGCTTGTACAGCAGGTAGCCGATCAGGAAGCGCAGGTCTGGTCCCATCTCGGCCACCCAGGCCATCGGCCAGTCGCGCAGGGCCCGCAGTCCGACCGCGAAGCGACGCTCGCGCAGGGCGCGCATGGCGACATCATAGTCGCGGCGAATGCGCGCTTCATCGCCCGGCTTCAGCAGCCCGGCCGGCGGCAGTACAAGGGGGCCAATTCCGTCGGCAAAGTGGGTCTCATCGCCGTCCCAGCCGCGATGCAGGGGTTCTTCAATGCTGTTCGGTCCGTGCTTTTCAAGCAGCCGCAAAAGGTCCTGCAAATGCGCGGTCGCATCGCCGCCCCCCAAGCCCCGCGATCGAGCCAGCACACGCGTCGCCGCTTCTCGCTTGCCGTGCGACAAAAGAGCCCGCCCCAGCCGCGCATAAAACGCCGCGCGCTGCGTGCTTTCGGGGCCCACGGCGGGGCCATGGTTTTCGATGTAGCGCTCGAAGCGTCCATAGGGCCACTCGTTGCCGTACGGACGGGCGACGGTCAGGTCGTTGCGCAGGTAACCCAGAAGATCGCGCGGTGCGCGAAATTCGATGCGGGCATTGTCATCGGTGTTCAGCGCAGCGCCGGCCGTATACGCCGGAAGCTCATCGGGAACCAGCAGCAGATCGGCCAGCACTTCTTCGGGTTGATCGACACCGGCGCGGTGCAGTTCGGCCTTTAGCTGTGGAAAAGCAGAGCTGAAGTTGCGACGCAGGCGTTCGACATCCAGGGCCAGCGGCCGCTTGGCAGCGATCAGAAGCACGTCGCTCGATCGATGCTCGGCGGCAAAGACGTAGCTGTATGGAAAGACGCTGGCGAAGCTGCGCAGAAGGGTCTTCACGTTGGGCTGCGAAAGTTCATACAGCTGAGCCCACTGACAGAACACGCCGTCGTCGGCAAGCCGGCTGCGAGCCAGCTTCCAATAGTCGGTCGTGAACAAGTTGGACACGCCCGAGATCCAGGGATTCGAAGGCTCGCTGATGATGACGTCGTACGGTCGATCCGACTGCGTCATGAAGTTGCGGCCGTCGCCGATGATGACGCGCACGCGTGGATCGTGGCTGGGCAGGTGGCTGACGTTGGCGAAGTAGCGATCGCCGGCTTCGACCACGGCCGGCTCAAGCTCGACGACATCGGCGTGCGCGATGGGGAACTGCGTCACCGCGCCGATCGTCACGCCCGATCCATAGCCGACCACCGCGACGTTGGGCGGCTTGTCGAGCGCCGTTGGATGAAACAACAGCGGCAGCAGGCCGACCATGATCTGGGTGCTCATGTCGTCGCCGTTGGATGCGTCGACCTTGCCGTTGTTTTTCAAGGCGAGGTGCTTGCCCCACTTTTCGACCGAGACCGTGGTCGCGACGCCGTCCTTGTAAAACAGCATCTCGGGCTGCCTGCGGTCTTCGTAAAAGATCAGCTGTCGCGCCAGCGAGATGCGGAACAGGCCCGCCGAAAAGTGCGTCAGATTCCAGCGCGGCAAAAGCCACGCCGAAAGCACCGCGACGATCACCACCGTCGGAGCCAGCAGTCGACTGATGCGTCCGCGATCAACCAGCAAAAGCAGCGTCGCAAGCCCCGCCGTTAGCAGCGAACAGACGATCAAGCCGCGCTGCAGGCCCAGCTCTGGCAGGACAAAGAAGCCGGCCGCAAAGCTGCCGGTGATGGCGCCCAGCGTGTTCCAGGCATAGGCGATCCCGACATCGTGCCCAATGCTGTCGGCGTTGCTGTCATGCGGGGCCGCATCCGCTGCAGAGGCTGCGTCCGCTGTGGCGTTTGGTGTTGCATTGGGCGCGGCATCGTTCGGTGCGGTCAGCGCATGTTTTCGACGCAGCGTGTAGACGTGCATGGTCAGCGGCATCACGCCGCCCATGGCCAAGGTCGCCGGTGCGATCGCCAGCGCTGCCAGGACAAACTGGGTTGCTAACAGCTCATCAACGGTGAAGCTGCTGCCGCGCAGGATGCTGACGAACACCGACGGCAGGCGAGGCAGGATGTAAAACGACCACAGCGCCAAAAGAAGCGTCGCGGCATGCGTGATCGCCAGGGCTCGCACCGGCCGGCGCACCAAGGGCAGAAGGCGACTTGCGATGGCGGCGCCGCCCGAAAGGCCAATCAGGAAGGCCAAAAGGATCAGCGTGAACGAATACACGGACGAGCCGATGACGATGGCCAGCGCGCGCGTCCACAGCACTTGGTAGATCATCGCCGTCGCGCCCGAGACCGAATAGCAGAACACGGCCACGCGGCGGGCTAGGACGCTGGGCAGGACGACCTGACGATGGACCGCTTCTGATTTGGCGTCGTCATCGCGTTCGGGATCGGCTGCCAGGTCATCGTCGGCGGATCGACGCACGTCGGCAAGCGCCAGATCGGGGTCGTCCGTGGACTTCTTGCTTTGCCGCGATCGCCACAGGTGGCTCATCACGATCGCGGTGGCCAGGGACAGGTTGATCGCGGCTCC
Organism: Polyangia bacterium; assembly: GCA_041908565.1. Lineage (GTDB taxonomy): Bacteria > Myxococcota_A > Polyangia > Palsa-1104 > JAEUJZ01 > JAEUJZ01. Next base: position 6,627 of record JAYRFD010001310.1, read on the forward strand.
CAAGCAGTTGGTGTAGGTGATGCCCAAGCGCGGCAGCAGCACGAAGCCCGACAGGAAGGTGCCGAACACCGCACCGCCGGTGTTGGCGGCAAACAGCGCGCCGATCTGCTGCGCTGCCGAGCGTGCCTTGGGCTCGCCTTCGCCTCGGTTGGTGGATTCGACAGGCGCGTCGCGCGCTGGGCCATCGCCGCCCTTTTTCGTCATGTATTCGGCCAAAAGTGGCAGCGTTGCGCCCATCAGTGTGGTGGGCAGAAGCAGCAGGCCGGCCGTCGCGGCAAAGCGCAAAAGAGACAGCAAGACATAGCGATCGCCGACCGATCGCCACAGCGCCGCGTTGAGCTGTGGGTAATACGAAAGCAGCGCCGGCACGGCGAGGGCGAACAGACCGACGCCGGCTTCGACGCCGGCATACGTCAGAAGCGGTTGTCGAGAAAGCAGAGGGATCGTGTTGTCATCGCGGCGCGCACACAGCCGTCCGCCCAGCAAGCTGCCCAGCGCCAGCCCGCCCATGTACACCGAAAGCACCGTCGAGATCGCCAGCGTCGTTGAGCCAAAGACCAGGCCCAGCTCACGCGTCCACAGGACTTCAAACAGCAGCCCGGATGCACCGGAAAAGAAGAAGCACAGAAAGACCAGCAGCGTCATGGCAGCTCATGAAAGTTCAGGTCGCGCGTGAAGGTCTCGCGCAGGCCGCGCAGGCTCCACAGCGCAAGCAGCACGCAGATGGCGCCCAGCCACAGCGCCGCCGCGCGAATGCCCAGCCTTGGCAGAAGCGCCGAAAAGGCCAGGTTCAGCGGGATGATGCTGGCCCGCACGACGTTGGGGATCGTCGTCGACACCGTCGCGCGCAGGTTGGTTCCAAAGTGCTCTGCGGCGGTGGTGACCAGCACGGCCCAATAGCCGGTGCTGATGCCCAAGGCAAAGCACAGCGCGTACAGGCCGCGGGCGCTGAAGCCGTGCGCGTGCAAGAACGCGGACACCATGCCGATCACCAAGAGCAAGAACAACAAAAGCACGCGCTTGCGGCTGGCCATGGCTTGGCTCAAAAGCCCGCTGCCGACATCGCCCAGCGCGGTGCCCAGGTACGAAAACAGGATGCAACGGCCGGCGGTGACGCCGGGAACATCCAGGGCCCGTGCAAGCTCAGGAGAAAAGACCATCAGGATGCCGGCGACGAACCACACGGGCAGGCCCAGAAGCACCAAGCGCAGGTAGATTCCTCGACGCTGTGTGGATGCAAACAGCAGGCGCAAGCTGCCCAGCTGGATCGGTGGGCTGGATGGCGATTCAGACGGCGTTTGTGCATGTGCTTTGACGGCGTGAAACAGCGCGGACTCGCGCAGTCGCACGCGCAGCAGCAAAAGGCCCAGGCCACACAGGCCGCCGATGACGTAGGCGGTTCGCCAGGTCACAAGCTCGGCCAAAAGTGCGGCCGCCATGCCGCCGCACAGGCCCAGACCGGCGACCAGCGCTGTGCCCAGGCCGCGTCGGTGCTGCGGCAGGGTCTCGCTGACCAGGGCAATGGCGGCGCCCAGCTCTCCGGCTAGGCCGAAGCCGGCCACCAAGCGACACAGGGCATAGGCCGGCAGCGACGACACCATCGAGTTGGCCAGGGTCGCCAGCGAGTACAGCAGGATCGATCCGTACAGCGCGCGCACGCGACCTTGCCGATCGCCCCACACGCCCCAGACAAAGGCGCCGACCAAGAGCCCCAGCATCTGGATGTTGATCAGGTCTGCGCCGACGGAAAGCATGCGATCGGGGCCGATGCCCAGATCCTGCAAGCTGGGGATGCGAAAGACGTTGAACAGGAACAGGTCCAGCACGTCGACGAAGTACCCCAGCGCCGACACCGCCACGACATCCCAAGGGGTGCGATCGGGCGGAAGCGACGGGGGCGATAGCAGCGCGGCGGAAGGCGGTGCGGGCGAGGGGCTTGTGGTCGCTACGCTGATCGGGCGATGCGCCGTCCCAGCATCAGGGCGGACGGGCGCAGGTGCAGACGACATCGACCGCTAGTATCCGCACTGCTCCAGCAAAACCGAAGCGGAAACTTGAGCTCTGAAGCACTCATTGAAATGTCGACAGCCGGGGGGAATCCGCCCGTCGCCTGTCACCGCGACAGACTGGCTGAAACCGCCGTGTTGGTCGTATCTTAAAGACAATGCCCCGGGTCTTCGGCTTGCCGCAGGGCAAGGCTGGATAGGCAGCGACTCTGCACATTTCGTCTGGGCTGCGCGACAGGTCAGCGAGGGTGCACGGAAAGGAAGGCATCATGCGTCTCCATCACAGCGTTGTTTCGGGATTTGCACTGGCACTGGGTCTTGGCTTCGGTGCTGGCTTGCTGCCCGCTGAAAGCTTGGCGGGTCCGTCGGGCTCAGCGGCTGCAGGGGGCTGCCCTGGTGGCGGTGTGCCCGGCACGATCACCGTCACGGAAAAGATGGTTGAGCCAGCGAATGCCAGCATTGCAGCGGAGCTCAAGTCGGCGCAGCGCTGCTCACTGACCAAGGCAGCCGAAGACGATGGCTGGCGCATCAACTTGGTGGCCCACCTGAGCCGTCCGCCCGGGGCTGAAGAGGTCAACATCGTCTTTTACGATCAGGCTCCGCCCAAGCCCGGTCAGCAGCGCGAAGCCGTGCAGGCCTACCCGATCCGCGCCAAGAAGGACGCCCGGGTCATGCTAGCCACGCTGGAGATCAAGCCGGAAGACGGCTTCAAGGCCGGCAGCAAGTACAACGTCCTTATCACCCGGCTGATCAACGGACGCGAGGACGTCTACGCCCGCACCACGCTAGAGCTGAAGTAGAGCGCGCGTCTTTTGCCCAAGCTTCCTATACTTGGGACATGGCGCGTGTGCTGAAAGGGGGGCGACCTGCGGGGGGGGGACCGGCGCCGCACATCGACGAGCGGCCCTTTGACGCTAAGGTCGAAGCCGAGCGCATCTTGAACGAAGCAGGGCGCGAAGCCGAGCGCTTGCGGGCACAGGCGACAACAGAAGGTCGCGAGCGTGGCCTGGCGGCGGTCAGCGAATTGATGGTGGCGGCGCGGGCCAGTGCGGCGCGCGCGCAGCGCAATGTCGAAGGCGATCTGCGCACGCTGGCGGTGCGCATTGCCGAGCGGATTTTGGGCCGCGAGCTATCGCTGAGCCCCGATGCCGTGAACGACATCGTCGCCTCGGCTTTGCGTCAAGCGGGGGCGCCGCGCGACATCGTGCTGCGCGTTCATCCCGACGATCTGAAGGCCCTGGAACGCGGCCGTCCGCGCTTGCTTGAACGAGCCCAGCGGGCCCAGACGCTGCAGTTCCGCGCCGATCCCAGCGTCGGTCGCGGCGGCTGCATCGTCGAAAGCGAGCTGGGAACCGTCGATGCGCGCCTGAACGTTCAGCTGGAAGCCATCGAGCGCGCGCTGCGCGGAGGCGCCTAGATGCCCCCTTCGGATTCGACTCTCGATCCGCTGCGGCTGGACGATGCGCTGGACACGCTAAGTCGGACGGTGCCCCAGCGCATCGCGGGTCGAGTGACCGAGCTGACGGGCTTGGTGCTGCGGGCTACGGCCCCGGGGGCTCGCGTCGGTGAGCTGGTGGAAATCGAGCGCCACGCCGACAGCAAGACGCGCAGCCCAGACAGCGATTCTCCGCTTTTGGCCGAGGTCGTCGGCTTTCGCGGAGAAGAAGTGGTGCTTCTGCCCTTGGGCAGCGCCACAGGAGTTGGCCCGGCTTCGGTGGTGCGACCGCTGGGGCGGCCGCTGACAATCCAAGTGGGACCGGCCTTGCTGGGGCGCGTGCTGGATGCGTATGGCGTGCCGGTCGATGGCGGGCCTTCGCTGTCTTCGCTGCTGCCGGATCTGGTGCCTTGTT
>JAYRFD010001311.1:0-2100 GCA_041908565.1 Polyangia bacterium
ACAGAACCACTGCGCCGATCTGTTCCATATCGATCTGCCGTGGAACCCATCGCGCCTAGAACAGCGCAATGGCCGCATCGATCGCAAGCTACAGCGGCAGGGCGAAGTCCGCTGCCACTACTTCATCTATCCCCAGCGCGAGACCGACCGCGTGCTTCAGGTGCTGGTCCAGCGCACCGCCACCATTGCCCGGGAGCTGGGCAGCTTTCCGCCCGTTCTGGAAGCCAGCGTCGGGAAAACCCTGGCGGGGGGCATCGCGCCGCAGGGGCGGGCCGATCTGCTGAGCCGCTTGCACAGCGACCTTTCGCCCCCACGCAGCGACGTGATCGAAGCCGAGCTAGAGTCGGCCCGGCAGCGCACCACGGCCCTGCAAGAACAGATCGATCACCTGCGCGATCTGCTCGACACCAGTCGGCGTGTCCTTGATCTGAACGCTGACCAGCTACGCGCTGTGCTGTCTTCTTCGCTGCACCTGCTCGGCGAAGAACCCCTGCGCCCCGTGCAGCGACCCGACCTGGCGGTACAGGGCGGCGTCTATGAAGTGCCCGCCCTGGATCGTCGGCCCGGTGCCGACCCGACCTGGGCCGAGACCCTGGATACGCTGCGCGCTCCGCGACCGCGCGATACCCCGCTTTCCGAGTGGCGTCAGCAGGCGCCGATTCGTCCGGTGGTGTTTGCCGATACCGGGCACCTGGATCAGAAGGCCGTCCACCTGCATCTGGAGCACCGCTTGGTGCAGCGCCTGCTCGGGCGCTTTCTGGCCCAGGGCTTTCTGCTCGACGATCTGTCGCGCGGCTGTGTCGGTCAGACGCGCGATGCCATCCCGCGCGTGCTTTTGCTGGGGCGCCTGTCGCTGTACGGCGATCAGGCCAGCCGCCTGCATGACGAGATCGTCGTGGTCGCTGCCCGCTTGCTGGATCCCTCGCTGCGCAAGCAGCCGCTTTTGCCGTTTGAAGAGGAAGAACAGCGCGCCACCTGGGATCTGCTGATGGCGTCGCTGGCCGGTGCCTATCGCGGTCCGCAGGCTGCGGGGTCCGCGGCGTCCACCGTCCCGGCCGAGGTGCAAGCGCGCTTGCTTTCCGGGGCGGCGCAGGATGTCCGCGAGCTTCTGCCGCACCTGGAATCACGCTGTCAGCGCTTGGCGGATCGGGCCCGCGAACTTTTGGTGGCGCGCGGCGAGCGCGAAGCCAAAGACATGGCCGCCATCTTGGCCGGGCAGCGCACGCGCATCTCGCGCAAGCTGGCCGAGCTTCAGGAAGAACAGAGCTCGCAGCAGCTAACCCTGCTGGGATTTTCCGAGGAAGAGCGACAGCAGTACGCCGACAACGCCCGCCACTGGGAGACCCGCCTGGGCCAGATCGGAGACGAGCTAAAGCGCGAGCCGGCCCGCATCCAGCGCAGCTACGTCGTCTGCGCCCAGCGTATCGAGCCGGTCGGCATTGCCTATCTGTGGCCCGTGACCGGATGAGCGGCTATCTGCCCATCCCCCAAGTTGCCTGAACGAATCCGCCTAAACGAATCCGCCCGAACCAGATCGCCCGACAAGGATCCTTCGATGACGACCAAGTCGCGTACCAAGTCCGCCAAAGATGCCGAGCTGCGCATTCACCGCGACTGGTTAAGCACGCTGCAGCCCGTGGGTCTGGTGGTGTCGCCGCCGGCCTTGGTCGATGCTCAGGTCTTTCCCGATCGCAACATCAGCGAACCGCAGCGCGCGCTTGTTGCACTGTTTCGTCGGCAGCCGGCCACCGCGACGACTGGATCGCGACGTCCCGCGCGCAAGTCCACCCCGGCCGGCATCGACTTTGTCGACTTCGCCCGCGATGTCCTGGGCTGGCCCATCGACGATCCGCAGTATGTGCTGGGTGGCGACGCGGGGGCCCGCCTGCCCGATGCCGTGACGCTGCCCCTGCCAGAGTTTGGCGAGACGCTGCGTCCGACCTATGCCGTGGTCGACAAGTACCATCGCGGCGGCGACCGGCGCTTTGCCCTGCTGGTGCAGGTGCTGCCGCATGGCACGGCGCTCGACGATGCCGGGCCGCAGCCGAGCAGCGGACGGGACGCTCGCAAGTGGCACGCATCGCCGCAGGCACGGGTGGA
>JAYRFD010001312.1:0-2363 GCA_041908565.1 Polyangia bacterium
ACTTGGCAGAAGCGGCCCCGACAGCCAGCCTGCGCCATGTCTTCGCCGGGCTGCGGCTTGGACATGTCGCCGTCTCCGCCGGTGTCGTCGCCGACATCGCCGCTGCGTCCCGCAGAACAGCCAGAGCCCAAGGTGACAAGGCCGAGCAGGATCAGACAACCCAGCCTGGCCACAGGAACGAACCGACAGACGAGCTTGGCAAGAGCACAGCGAGGCATTGCGCGCACCTCGAAAACAGATCGTGCGGCGCACCGTATCCCAGGACCCCTATCTCTGTCACGGCTGCGATCGAGTCGCCGTGCCGCCCTGGCCAGAAAGCCAAGAAACGGAGCCGCCGACCGCGCGTAGCCAGCCGGATCGCGAGGCCAAGACGCGAACTTTCGGGAAAGGTTTAGTGACCCAGAGTACGAAGACGTGCTATTTTATGCAGAAGTTTCGTCTACCTACGCGGCTTTGCCATGACCCCAGAATCCACGCCAACCTGGCTTGTCGGCCCAGAAATTCCGCCTGCGAGACGGATCGGGACCGTGCTGAACGGCACGTATCGCCTGGATGCGTTTCTGGGCCAGGGCATGACAGGAATTACGTATAACGCCTGGCACCTCCGCCAGAAACAACCGTTCGCGGTGAAGCTTCTGCACCGCGACTTGCAGCCCAGCCACGAACGCGTCGTCAAGCTGCGGCAAGACCTGCGTGTGCTGGCCAGCCTGCGCAAGCAGGGCTTCCTGCCCGTCGAGCTGAGCTTTGCCCCCGACGGCGCTCCGTTTCTGGCGTCTGAGCTGCTGATCGGCGAGAGCCTGCGTGAACGACTGTCGCGCGGGCCGCTGCCTTCCTTGGCGGCCGGCATCGTCGTGGCAGCGCTGGCACGGGCGCTGGGCGAAGCGCACAAGCTGAACGTTGTGCACGGCGACCTGCGGCCCGAAAACGTCCTTCTTCCGTCGGAAGATGGGCGCGAGATCGAGGCCGGCCAGCCCGTGCTGATGGACGCCGCGCTGCATCACCTGCGTCGTCGTCCGATTGGCTTGGATGAATCGCTGCCGCTGCACAAGCTGGCGTATCTGGCTCCTGAACAGACGGCGGGCGAGCAGTCGATGGCGAACGCGGCCGGCGACATGTTCGCCTTGGGCGCCATCCTGTACGAATGCCTGACCGGCAAAGCGGCCTTTGCCGCCGACGAGCTTGAAGTGGTGTACGAAAAGCTCTCGCAGCCGCCGGCCAAGCTGGAGCTCGCCAAAGAAGTGGGTGCACCGCCGGGACTGGCGCCGGCGCTGGATGTTGTGATTGCCAAGGCTTGCTCACGCGATCCGGACGACCGCTACGCCAGCATGGGGGACTTGCTGACGGCGCTGTCCGATGCCTTTTCGGGGGCTGGGCTGCCGCTGCCTCCTGCTGACGAGCGCATCGCGATTGATACCGTGCAGTCGCAGAACCGCGGACTGCGCAAACGGACGGTGGCCGTCAAGCGCATCGGCCCGACGGAACCGAGCACCGGAGCGCAGCCGCAGGCCAAGCCCGCCACCGCACCCGCGGTCGGGGCCGGCAAAGCGCCCGCTGCCGAGTCCAGCAAAGCCCCTGCACCCGTCGTGGCCAAGGCTGCTGAAGCCAAGAAGTCGTCGCTTACGCCGGCCCTTTCGGCGTCGCCAGCGGCCTCGGGGTCAAGTGGCGTCAGTGGCAGTGACGTCAAGCCCGTTGCGGCCAAGAGCGAGGGACGAACTGGCGAGTTCAAGCGCATCTCGGCCGCGACTCCAGCGCCCGTACCCAAGCCCGTGGCGACCCCTCTGGCGGCTGCCGCTGCCCCAGCACCCGACGGAAAAACCGGCGAATTCAAGCGCATCCCGGTCGGCTCGGCGTCGGCGAAGTCGGCTGGCTCGGGCGTGGTGCCTGTGCCGTCGCCTGCCAAGCCGATCGACAGCCGTCCCAGCTATCCCGATGCGAAGACCGGTGAGTTCAAGCGGGTTCCAATTCAAGGGAGCGAAGCCAAAGGTGCTGCCGCCGCCCGTGAAAGCGCTCCAGCCGCTGCAGCCGCGACCGCCGCATCCTCCGCACCCGCTGCTGAGCGTCGGACGGGCGAGATCAAAAAAGCGGCCGTGCCGGTGGAAGCGAAGCCGGCGATTCCACAGCCAGCCAGCCAGCCAGCGACGGTGGGTAAGGTCGTGGCGACGGCCAAAGGGGCCGCTGATGCCGCCAAAGCCGCGCAGGCCAAGGCCGCAAGTCCGGATGCTGCCGCCGCCAAGGCACGCCCGCTGCGACGAACCGTCAAGGCTCGCGACCTAAGCGGGATTTTGGCTGATGTGGCGGCCGGTCGCTTGGATGCCGCGCTGGCCATCGCCATGGCGGGTCTTGACGAGGAAGAAGCCGAAGCG
>JAYRFD010001313.1:0-2716 GCA_041908565.1 Polyangia bacterium
CACCGTTCGGTCCTGCAGCGATGTTCCGACGTTCGATGGGCCGCGCGACAGACCGGTGCAGCGGCGATCTTCGGGGATCTCTGTGCTGCGGCCAAAGGTCATCTGATCGCAGCGCGCCGGCTCTTCGCCCCATGGGAACGTCGTGCGATCGAGGCCGCGAGCAGCCAGTTCCCATTCGGCTTCGCTGGGCAGGCGCTTTTCTTGGGCGGCGCAGAAGCGCTGAGCCGCGCGCCAGCTAACCAGCACCACCGGCTTGTCGGAAAATCCATCGCGCGTCTTGAAGCTATCCGGCTTCAGCTTGCCGCTGGCGACGCTGGTCGTGATGCCGCTCCACGTCTCGGATAGATCCAGCAGCAGACCTTTGTCATCCGACACAAAGCGCTTCTTCTGGATCTTCAGATCGCTTTGCTCATTGAGCCAGGACACAAAGGCTGAGTTGGTCACCTCGGTCTGATCCAAGAACAGATCCGAGATCGTCACGCTGCGCTTGGGCTGCTCGCGTTCAAACAGGCTGCGCTTGCATGCGGTGCCGCGCTCTTGACACAGCTTCAGCGCTGCATCGATCTCGCCCGTCGAGCTTCCCATCTCGAAGCGACCGCCGGGAATGAAAACCATGCCCTCGGGAATGGGCACCTTGGGGCGACGCGCTTCTGGCCGCTTGCGGCCTGGCTGGTTCTTGCTGCCGCCATCGGCTTGCGCGCCCATGTCCGAGTTGTTGCGGCGCTTGTTGTTGCCTTTTCCGCTCTTTTTGACGACGCCGGCCACGATGGCAACCAGCAAAAGGCCGCCGACGGCCGCACCGATCAACAGGATCATCCGCTTGCGATCGTCGATGCCTGTCGGCGGCCGAGCTGTATCTCCAATGATCCCGGTGATCGGGCGCTGACCGGGATCTGGCAAGGCCAGCGTTCGTTGCGCAGCGATACCGACTTGCTGCGGCGGAGCATCTGGCAGTGCGATGGTCCGAGGCGGCCCTGCTTGGACGGCGCCCGCGTCGGTGGCCATGATCGTCTTGGCTTCCGCCCCCGCGTGCGAGATGGGGCGCGGCGTAACCGCGTTTCTCCCCGAGGGCTCGGGCGTAACCACGGGCATGGGACCCGTGCGCATCGCGCCAAGCTGTTCCAGGGCATCCACGACTTGTTTCATCGTGGGGCGAGCCTTCGGATCTTTGGCCAGCGTGCGATGGACAAACTCCGCCAGCTCTAGCGACACCGCGGGCGCAAGATCGCGCAGTGGCGGTGGCTGCTTCGACATCTGCATGATCATGATCTCGCCAACCCCCGCATTGGCGAACGGGGGTCGGCCGCAGAGCATCTCGTACAGCATGATGCCGAGCGCATAGACGTCGGACTTGTCGGTCACTTCCGTGGCGCCGCGACACTGCTCGGGCGCCATGTATGCGGGCGTGCCCAGGATGCTGCCAGCCTGCGTCTTTAACACCTGCTCTTCGGCGATCTTGGCGATCCCGAAGTCCAGCACCTTGGCGCGCTCGCCACCCGGTGCCTCGGGATCCCTCACCATGATGACGTTGTCGGGCTTCAGATCGCGGTGGATGATGCCGTGCTCGTGCGCGGCTACCAGCACCGAGCCAATCTGGCGCGCGATCCGCAGGGCATCGAGTCCGATCGCGCCTCGCTCCAGCCGCTTGGCCAGCGATTCGCCCTTGAGGAACTCCATGACGATGTACGTCGTTCCGTCGGGCAGGCGGCTGAACTCGAAGATCTCGACGACGCCGGGATGTTCGATCAGGTTGGCGGCCTTGGCTTCGTTGAGGAAGCGCATGGCCACCTGCGCGTTCTGCGCAAACTGCGGGTGTAGGACCTTGATCGCAGCCTTGCGGCCGATCTCGACGTGCTGGGCTTCAAAGACAGCGCCCATGCCTCCTTCGCCGAGCTTGCGCAGGACGCGATAGTTCCCGATGGTTTGGCCTTCAGCGAGCATTGGCAGACAAATAATATCGTAACCTAGACAACTTATTCCAGATGCGCCTTATCGCCTTTCTGCACAAAAGGGCTGCCGGGATGCGGGCCTAGCGGGGTTGGGCGTCTGCTCGGGTCGGTTTCTGCACGGTGGCTCTGCACGGCGGCATGCAGGTGGGGTGGGGCGCAGGTGTGCAAATTCTTGATAAGTCAGCATTTTTTTCTGGCCTCCCAGCGCGAGCGTGCTAGATTCCCCCTCGCCCCGCCGTTCAGCCAAAGCGTTCGCCCCCCAAGCGCTCGGCTGCCCGTCGGGGCATTTTTTTTGCGCTCAAGTCACGCCCCGGGCGCGAGCGGCACCCAGGTCGCCGTATAATCGGCAGATCAGAGTCCATGCTCACCCCGGAGCAAGAGCAGCAGATCATTGATCTGGCGCTACGCCGGCGACTGCTGACTCCTGAGCAGGTCGAGCTGCACGCCCCAGAGAGTCGCCCACCGTCGGCCACTGGGGATGTCAGACGAATCTCGGCTCCTACTCCGCCCCCGGCTACGACCAGCAAGCGCGGCTTTCCTACCTTTGGTCCGCGGCTTGATCGCTTGCGCCGGTTGGGCCTGATCGATGACGCAACGATCAATGAGCTGACGACGGAGCTTCGTTCCGTCGAGATGACGGCCGAAACAGCGGCGCTAAAGAGTGGGGAACAACCGCCCAGCGCTGGCTCGGCGGCGGTTCGGGTTCAGCTGCCACTGCCCGAGCCTCTGCGTCGCTGGACCCGCTATGAACTGTTGGATGTTCTAGG
>JAYRFD010001314.1:0-4814 GCA_041908565.1 Polyangia bacterium
CGTCGCTTCCGCATCGATCGGACAGGTCCATCGCGCGCGCACCTATTCCGGCCTCGACGTCGCAGTCAAGGTGCAGTACCCCGACATCAACGAGATCGTTCGCCTGGATCTGCGCGCCTTGGGTCGCATCTTCGGCATCCTGCACTGGCTGGCTCCGCAGCACGGCATGCAGGCGGTGTTCGCCGAGATCCGCGACATGATCTTGGCCGAGCTCGACTTTGGGTTGGAAGCCAAGAACTCGCAGCGCATCGCCGAAAACTTCAAGTCGTCATCGGCATCCAGCCTGCGCCTGGACGGCGAGCGCGCCGCTCCGCTTTCCGTCGCCTTTCCCGAAGTGTTCAGCGACTTTTCCACCGGCCGCGTCCTGACCACGCGCTGGGTCGATGGCATCAAGGTGTCGAACCTGGCGCGCCTCGACGAGCTAGGAATCGATCGCGGGGCGCTGGCGCGCACGGTGGTGACCGCGTACTGCCAGCAGATCTTCCGCGACGGCATCTATCACGCCGATCCGCATCCGGGGAACCTGCTGGTGCTGTCCGGTCCGCGCAAGCCAAATGGCAGCAGCAGCGACAGCAGCGGTGATGGCAGCGCCACGCTGGTCTTTTTGGACTTTGGCGCCGTGGCCGAGCTTTCGCCGCGCATGCGCCGCGGCATCGTCGAAGTGCTGCAGGCCGCGCTGACCCGGGACACGCCGCGCTTGGTCAGCGCCATGAAAGACATGGGCTTCATCGCTCGCGGAGCCGACCCCGAGATCTTCGAGCGCGTCGTCGACTTCTTCCACGACAAGCTGCAGGCCGAGGTCAAGCTCGACTCGTTTTCGCTGAGCGACGTGCGCCTGAAGCCCGAGATGAAGTTCGAAGTGCTGTCGGATCTGCGCCGCTTGAACGTGTCGCTGCGCGATCTGCTGCAGCACTTTCATGTGCCCAAGGAATGGATCCTTCTCGAACGCACGCTGCTGTTGCTGCTGGGGCTGTGCACTGAACTCGACTCCAAGCTCGAGCCGATGCAGGTCATCCGTCCCTATATCAGCGAGTTCGTGCTGGGCAAAGATCGCGACCTGTCGCGCCTGCTGGTCGAAACCACGCGCGATGTCCTGGGCACGGCGCTGGCTTTGCCCGGCGACCTGCGGCGCTTCCTGTCGCGTGCGCAGCGCGGTCAGCTGGAAGTGCGCTTCCGCGGCGTCGACGAAGGCGCGCGCCTGCTGTACACGCTGGGGCACCAGATCATCTATGCCGCCTGCGGCATCGCCGCCTTTGCCGCATCGATCATCTGGGAAGGGCGCGGCGACTACGATCGCGCCGACGTGGCGCAGTGGACCTGCGGTGTGTTTGGCGTGTTCCTGCTGTGGAGCATGCTGACCACCCGCGCTCGTTCCAAGCGCTGACCGCACCCAGTCAGCGCGGACAAGAAGCAGGACAGCCGGCGGGCTAGCTACGCTTGCGCGCGACTGCGGTTGGCGCTGGCTCGCTTGCGGGCGCGGTACAGGTAGTCCAGGCCCGTCTTGCCGGGAACGTCGACGGGAATGGCCACTTCGGCCAGGTTCTGGAAGCGGCTCTGCAGGCGGGCCAGAAGCTCGGGCTCGCGCTGGGTCGACCACATGGCCAGCACCCCACCGGCCCGCAGCGCGTCTTCCAGATCCTGCAGTCCATCGTCGGTATACAGGCTGGCATTCTGCGGACGCAAGAGCTCACTGGGACCGTGATCCAGGTCCAGCACGACGGCCAGATAGCCGCCGTTTTCAAGCTGCAGACCGGGAATCGAGCCATAGCGCATGCTGCGCAAGTAATCGGAAAGCCCCATCGCATGCACGTGCACGCGGGCATCGGCCAAGGGCGGCTCGTTGTGCAGCGTCGACAGGTGCGTGCGGTTCCAGTCGATGATGGCCGAACAGTGCTCGACCACATCGACGCGGATGACGCGCGGGCTCTGCAAAAGGGCCGACAGCGTATAGCCCATGCCCAAGCCGGCCAGCAGCACCGTGATGTCGTTGCGATCGCGCAGCGGTCCCATCACGAAGTTGACAAGCTCGCTTTCGCAGCGTCGGGCGGCGCTGGCCATCAGGACGCGTGGGCTGGCTGGCTCGACCGTCTCGCCGGGCTTGCTGGCGGACAGGATCTCAAAGCCGCCCCCGGCCCTGCGCAGGGTCAGCGTTTCCCCATCTGGACCCATCGCCTCGGCCAGAGCATCGCCCGGAAGGGCCGGCTCTGACGGCGTGGCATGCCCCTGTCCATTCCCCGATCCCGACTGCGAATTCATCGACTCATCTCCTGTCATCTTCTGCACAGGTCTGGACGCCCGCTATACCCGCCGCGCGGGCTGTGTTATGTACGGGCGTTCCATGGAAAAACAAACGTCGATGGTATCACAGGACAGCAGGCAGGCTGTCGCCTGGACCCTAGTTCCTGCCCACGTCCTTTACATGGCTTCCGGCAAGGGTTGCGGCGATGTCTGAAAAGGCAACCTCCGCCGGTCGCGTAGACGTCCGCAACATCGCCATCGTGGCGCACGTTGACCACGGCAAGACCACGCTGGTCGATGGCCTGCTGAAGCAGGCGGGCGCCTTCCGCCGCGGCGAAGTGGTGCGCGAGTGCGCGCTGGACAGCAACGAGCTTGAGCGCGAGCGCGGCATCACGATTGTCTCGAAGTGCACGGCGATCACGTACAAGAGCACGCGCATCAACATCGTCGACACGCCCGGTCACGCCGACTTCGGTGGCGAGGTCGAGCGCGTGCTGCGCATGGTCGATTCGGTTCTGCTTCTGGTCGATGCGTTCGAAGGCCCGCTGCCGCAGACCCGCTTCGTCACGCGCAAGGCGCTGGCCCTGGGTCTGCGTCCGATCTTGGTCGTCAACAAGATCGACCGCGATGGCTGCGATCCGCACGGCACCGTCAACGCGGTCTTTGACTTGTTCGTTGCGCTGGGCGCCACCGATGAACAGCTGGACTTCCCCGTCATCTTCGCGTCGGGGCGTAACGGCTACGCCATCAAAGATCCGTCCGACCCCAAGGGCGATCTGACGCCGCTTCTGGACATGATCGTCGACAAGGTGCCGCCGCCGCGCGTCGACACCGATTCGCCGCTGTGCATGCAGGTGGCGACGCTCGACTACGACGACTACCTGGGCTACGTCGCCATCGGGCGCATCATCAGCGGACGCATCGCCATGGGCGATCGCATCCTTTTGGCCAGCGGTCGCGAAGGTGGACGCCGCGAAGAGTTCCGCGTGCAGAAGCTGCTGGCCTATCAGGGCCTGCGTCGCTTCGAAGTGGCCGAGGCAGGGGCCGGCGACATCATCGCAGTCACCGGCATGTCCGAGCTGAACGTCGGCGAGACCATCACGTCGACGACCGACCCGCGCTTGCTGCCGCCCATGTCGGTCGATGAACCGACGATCACCATGCAGTTCATTGCCAACAACGGACCCTTCGCGGGCACCGAAGGCAAGTACGTCACCACGCGCAACCTGCGTGAACGCCTGCAAAAAGAGATCAAGTCAAACGTCGCGCTGCGTGTCGAAGACACCGACGCTCCCGACGTGTTCAAGGTGTCCGGTCGCGGCGAGCTTCACCTGGCTGTCTTGATCGAGACCATGCGCCGTGAAGGCTATGAGCTGTGCGTTTCGCAGCCGCAGGTCATCTTCCACGACGGCCCCGAAGGACGGCAGGAACCGTATGAAGACCTGCTGATCGACGTCGACGAACCCTATGTCGGCGTCGTCATTGAAAAACTGGGTCGCCGCGCCGGTCGCATGCGCGAGATGGGCCCCGCCGGCCCCGGTCGCACGCGCATCGAGTTCACCATTCCGTCGCGCGGCTTGATTGGCTATCGCAACGAATTCCTGACCGACACGCGCGGCACCGGCATCTTGAACCACAGCTTCCGCGAGTACGGCCCGCACGCCGGACCGCTGAAGGGCCGCGTCAACGGCGTGCTGATCGTGCAGGACCCCGGCGAGACCAACACCTACGCGCTGTTCTATCTGCAAGAGCGCGGTCAGCTGTTCCTGGGTCCGGGCGAGCGCGTCTATGCCGGGCAGGTCTTGGGCATGCACGCGCGCGACAACGACCTGATCGTCAACCCGTCCAAGGCCAAGAAGCTGACCAACATCCGCACGACGGCCGCCGACGAAAAGCTGTTCTTGACGCCGGCCCGCGTGATGACCCTGGAAGCGGCGCTGGAATTCATCAACGAAGACGAGCTAGTCGAAGTGACGCCAAAGGCGCTGCGCGTGCGCAAGCGCTTCCTGGATCACAACCTGCGCAAGCGCGCCGAAAAGACCGCCTCGGCCGTGCTGGAAGACTAGGCCCATCGTGCTGCCTACCGATGCGGAAACGGGTCGCGCTTCGAACCGGGGCATCCCAGAACGGGGTGCCCAGGGCCCGTCCGCAGATCCGATGGCGCCCGCCAAGTCGCCGCCCACGCGGCGCTTTCGGTCGCTGTCGGCTCCGTCGCTGTCGTTTCAGCGCGAAGGCGATCCCGAGACCGCCGAGCGCCTGCGGCAAGCCCTGGCCGTGCCGCCGATTCCCGATCAGCTTGAGCCCGATCAGCGTCGAGAACTGGAAGGCGTCCTGTGCACGCACCTGTTCCATAGCTTTGCTGGGCGCGCGCATCCGCTGACCATTCGTCCTCTTTTGGCCGACGTCGCACCGGGCGCCATCGTGCTGGACCCCTTCGTTGGCAGCGGCACGGTGCTGGTCGAAGCCGTGCTGCGTGGGGCTCGCCCCGTCGGCTGTGACATCAGCGATCTGGCCCTGCGCCTGTCGCGCTTCAAGTCGACGCCGCTGCCGCCGTCCATGCAAAAAGCCCTGCACGA
>JAYRFD010001315.1:0-4744 GCA_041908565.1 Polyangia bacterium
ATGCCATAGCGCAGCCCCCCGTCGAACAGCGACCAGCTCAGATCGAACCGAGCCTGCCAGCCCAGCTGCGGCTGGACGATCGAGGGCGGATCCTGAAAAAACGGCGCGAAGCTGACCGAGAGCTGCGGCAAAAAGTCGGTCCAGCCGTGGCGGATCACGCGTGCGCTGGCCCAGGCCCGCGCTTGCCACAGCCGCAGGTCCCTGCGAAACAGGGAAAGCTCGTCCAGCGGATTGACGCGACCGGGACGTGCTCCGGGCTGTAGCTCCTCGGAAAGCTCGTCGGCGACCGTCAGCGTATTGGACTCGCGGCAGTCGATGGGCTGATCGGCGGCCAGCAGAAGCCCCAGCGCTTCGCGGCTGCGCGCAACAGCGGCGCGCGACGAGGCCAGCTGACTCTTCGACAGCTGCAGCTCGCTTTCCGCCCGCGCCGCATCCAGGCGATTGCCCAGGCCGCCGGTCAGGCGCTGGCTGGCGTACTCGAAGTGGGCCTGCGCGGTCGACTCGGCCCGCTCGCTGACGTCAAACAGGCGGTGCTGTGCGATCACGGACAGGCAGGCGCGGGCGGCTGCAATCGCCACCTGCCGGCGCACTTCGTCGCGGCTGATCTCTGCCACCTGCTGGTTGTCCTTGGCGTGCAGCCAGCTGGCCCACCGCGCCGGAGCGACCAGCGGCACCGCCGCCGTCACATTGCCCGAGGTCTGGTTGGCGCCCGCCACCAAGCGCTGCATATCGCCGCTGCCAAGCACGCGATCGTTGTCGAGTCGCGTGTAGTTCATCGACACGCTCAGCGTCGGCAGCGACGCGGCTCGGGCCTGCTGCAGCAGGGCCTGGGCGCGCTGAATTTCCAGCTGCGCAAGCTGAACGCTGAGGCTGCGCGACAGGGCCAGATCGACAACCTGGCCTAGCGACAGAGCCATCACTTCCTGCGGCGGCGAAGCCACGGCCGGTTGCAGCACAGCGCAAAGAAGCAGCGGGATAAGTCGAAACGACCACCGACGAACAGACCGCTCTCGCCGATGCGGACTGGTCAAGCCACCGCGAGACATGGGCGACCGCGGTCCGGGAAGATTCACACCAATCAACTTCATGGCCGGCCATCGTCCACGAAGTTGTGGCGGCGGTCCAAGAAGCTGTACGCCCTCGCTTGCTGGCGCTTAGCTGGCGTCGATCGGCGGCAGGCCAAAGCCGTCGACAATCGCGACAACAGCGGCATCGATCGGTGTGATTGCGCTTGGCGGGCTACCGGCACCCGGCTGCAGATCGGCCTGATGGGGCTGAGCAGCTACACGAGCCGCGTGTCCAAACGCCACCACGACATCGTCGCCGACTCCGGCATCCAGCAGATCGACGCAGACCACGGCTTCATGCGCTGCGCTCGGCGGCGGGCCGGGCAGCGGCGGCGGGTTTTCCTGCTGCAGCAGCAGGTCGCCCAGGTGATACGGCTGCACGATCAGCAGCTTGTGACCCGCAAGCTGGGGCCACTTGACTGTGGACCAGACAGTGCCGATGACTTTGCCGACGAACATGGACCTAACCTGCCTTGGAAGAGGAATGCGAGGGATGCGAAGACGGCGGGCCGCCGCTTGCGACCGCCTTCGTGGGTGAAGGCGAATCGACCAGCAGAGCCACGGCGGCATCGCACAGCACATGGCGGTTGTCCGGTCCTGGAGCGAGGACATTGCGCGCGCCCGAGCCATAGGCGACCAACGCCACTTGACCGCTGCGTGCATCCAGCGTGTCGATGGCCACGGTCAACGATTCCCAGGCCAGGGCGGCGACATCTTCGAACAGGGCCGGCTCGTCCTTTGGTTTGTCCTGCGGTTCAGCCTGCGCAGCGACGGCGACCGCATCGGGGGCCATTCCATCGGGGCCGCTGGGCGTGACGACCAGCTTCAGGCTGCGCCCAGCTAGGTCGGCGACTCGTCGACTGGCCCAGATCTCACCAACGATGACCCCGCGCTTCATCGCGTACCTCGTGAGCTGAAAGCCGCGTGAGCTGAATCCGATACCAGAGACGCCACGGGACGCGATGTTGCGGCGGGCAGATCGACGCGATCGACGATGGCCATCACGGCCGCATCGATGGGCAGCCAGGCTGCGCCTGCATAGCCCGGTGCGCCGGCGGGCGCAGTTGGCGTCCCCGCGTCATCGATCAGCGACTGTCGCGCCGGTTCGCCCAAGCACAAAACGACGTCTTCGCCGGGTCCGGCTCCGATGCGGTCGACGGCGACCAGGTGCGCAACGGGAAACGGCGGCTCGTACCAGAAGTGAGGCTGGATCAGAAGCAGCTTGCGGCCGCTCAGGCCGGCGTCTCGTCGACTGGCCCAGACTTCGCCCAGCACGCGACCGAGGATCATCGGCCGTTCCTCGACGAGACGGGGCCAATCGAACCCAGGGCGCGCTGGTTGGATGCGTTCGACTTCGCCAGACTCGGCAGATCCATGCCATCCAGGATGGCGATGACGATGTCCTTGTCGGCGACCCCTTCCCCGACGGTCAGGTTGCGCACGCGCGAGCCATGGGCCACCAGCACCCATTCGCCGGGACCGGCACCCAGCGCATCGACGGCGCAGACCTGCCCTCCGTCTTGCGTCTGCAGCGCCAAGATCTTGCGGCCGTGCAGCCCGTCGGCGTGACGGGCGCCCCAGACCGGGCCGATGACTTGTGCGATGCGCATGATGCAATCCGCCCAAGCCCCGCGACGGGGCACGCGACCCACGAAGGGGCCCCTTGCGACAGCACAGCGCAAGAATGGGAAGGGGATCGCGGACGCGCGGGGAGGGAACGTTAGGCAGACTTCTTGGCCGCCGGCTTGGCGGGCTTGGCGGCTCGCTTGGCGGCGATTTCCAGCGACGAGACCTGATCGAACAGCTTGCCCACCGACAGCGTGCTGAGCTTGCTGCGGAAGTCCTTGTCCTTGCTGGCGCGACGCAGATCCAGGATGGCGTCAACCAGCTTGTCCTTGCTGCCCCAGCGCTCGCTGACCTTCTTTCCGACGGTGTGCAGGCGCAGAAGCTTGCTGTTGGATGCGACGAGCAGGCGGTTCCGGAACGCGTCCTTGTCTTCCCCTTCGTCCGAGGGGCGCTCAATGACGGATGCAGGCAGCTTGATCAAGGCATCGACCAGCTTCTCCTTCGAACCAAACTGCTCCTTGACCTGTGCCAGCGGCGACTTCTTCATTTCTTCAAACTCCTGTAAGTGGCTGGGATCTTTATCATTTGTCCGCGCATCTTCACAAGATCTGACGCGCAGGCAGCGACCGCCAAGTCTTGGCTGTCGGGACTTGGCGGCGGGCGAACGGCCCCCGATGCGGGGCCCTGAATCTGCGTCTACCCGACGGGAGATCCGCCTTTTGTGGGGGTGGTAGCGGCGCGATACATGGCCTGCAAGGCGTCGCGAAGCTCGCCATCTGGCACATGCGCTACTTCGCTGGCGACGTCCACATTCCAAGGCGGTCGGTGGGCTACTGGCTTGGGGGCGCGCGGTGTCGTGCGCGTCCATTCGTCAAACGCTGGCAGCGCCTTGACCGGGCCGACGCGAAACTGCAGCCGCTCGACGGCGGCCACGGTGCGCGGTCGCGGGCGGCGGGCGGCCGTCGGAGCGCTGTCTTGCGCAAGCTGTCGAAGCTGCAGGTTGACCTGTTCCAGAAGCATGTCTTTGACGTAGACCAGCTCGCTGGACACGGCGGACGAGCTGACGCGGACGGTCAGCGTCCCGGCCACCAGCCCCTCGGCCCGAGCCTGCGGTTCCAGGCGGGGCAGCAGGCGGTGCAAGGCCACGGAAAAGGCGCGACAGGCTAGCTGGATGTGCAGGGCTTGGCCGATGCCCAGGCGGTCGGCGGCCTTGCCGATCAGACCCCAGCCGCGCTCGGGCCGGCTGCGGGTGCGTCGCCGTCGCAGGGTGCTGCGGCTCAGGCTGCGCTGCGGGCTGCGTTCGGGGGCCTTGGGGCTCATCCTTGGAATCCGGGGCACAGGGAAAGCAGGCGGGCATGGGCGTCGTCGACGGCGGGACCGCTGGTGACAGGAGCCTGTTCATGCGGGTCCGAGGCCAGATCGAACAGCAGGCGGCGTTCTTGATCGAAGCGTTCCCAGATGTACTTGGTGCGGCCCTGGGAAAAGCCCAGCACCGACTGGCCTTCGCAGCGTCGCGGCGTCTGGTACCCCATGCGCGAGCTATGAAAGCGCAGCGCGCGATCGAACGACACGCGTGCCGACAGGGAGTCTGGCAGAGGCAGGTCGGGCTCGGGCCGCTGCGGGTCGATGGCGGCCGTGAAGATCGGCGACAGATCGACGGCATCCGATGGACAACCCTGGGTCGACACGCCTGCCAAGGACAGCAGCGTCGGCATCAGATCGGCCAGCGTGACGCGGGCCTGGCTGCGGCGCGCGCGCGGAATGCGCGAATCGATGATCAAAAGCGGGATGCGCAGAAGCTCTTCATACAGCGTCGCGTGGTGCGCGGTCGATGCATGGCCGACGTGGCCGTGCTCCAGAAGTTCGTCGCCGTGGTCGGCGGTCAGGATTACGGTTGTGTTGTCCCGCTGTCCCGTCTGGTCCAGCGTCGCAAAGACGCGGGCCAAAAAGTCGTCCATCTGGCGCACGTTGGCGGCGTACAGGCGCTGCACCGCGTCCCGATCTTCGGGCAGCAGGTGATGTTCGTGGCGCGTCACAACAAACAGCTTGCAGACCGAGTCGCGCAGGCGGGCCGGCAATGCCGCATCGTCGACGGAAAACAGCTGACGATA
>JAYRFD010001316.1:0-12210 GCA_041908565.1 Polyangia bacterium
AGCCAGCGCAGCATGGCGCTTGCGATCCACAGCGCCCACAGCAGCATGGCCAGGCGATAGACCTCGATGGGCACGCTGACCACCCAGGCGTGCGCGAGTGCGCCGTTCCCGTCGGAAACTCGATCGGAAAACCACTTCAGGTGGTGGTCATAGCTGCCGTTGCCGGCGATCTGCATCTCGGGCCGGCCCAGCAGACCGCCGTGGATGGCGCTGACCAAGACGATCAGCGCAGAGACCGTCCAGGCGACCAGCAAGAGCTGACGCAAGTTGAACCAGACTCGCGGTAGATCGGGACGCTTTGCACGCCAGCCCAAGATCAAAAGCCAGCCGACAAAGATCGCCGAGGCCTGCACCGGCACCTGCGTCAGACCGATGCCCAAAAGAACCCAGTGCAGCGTGCGCAGCGGCGTGAAGCGCACACGGCCCAGGCCCAGCGCGGTCAGCAGCACGACGGCCAGCAGGCTCCAGAACAGCACGGCGGGACCCAGGCGCGGGCCGCCGCACAGAAGGATCCAGCGACCATTGCCCAGGCTCAGGTGGATCTCGGCGTTGACGCTGGGCGCGCCCAGCTCGACATCGGGACTGACGTAGCGCAGGCCGATGCCACGCGGCTCGCGCCACTTGATCAGCACGCGCTGGCTGCCGGGCAGAAGCGGCACGGTCAGCTTGCGATCGGAAAGGCGCAGGGGCTGGGTCTTGCCGTCGATGCTGACCGAGGTCAAGACGGCGCCTGGCGGCAAGGTGAAGGTGTGCTGGCCGCCGCGCGATGAACGACAGCGAACGTTAAGCGTCGCATCGGTGGCGCGCAGTCCGGGCGAAAGCGTCAGCTCGCTGTGATCGATGGTCAGCGTGCGACCGGCGATGCCTTCGGGGCGACTGATGACGATGCGCACGGCTTCACCGGGCCAGGGCCGCCACTCGGGCTGATGCTGGCCCGAGCTGTCCTGCTGATGCACGACGGGAATGCCGCTCCATTCGACGTGCCAGATGGGGCTGACGGACAAGCGCCACACTTCGGTCCAGGGCAGACCGCGGCTGGCTTGCAGCTCGATCTGCGGCTTTTCCTGCAGCAGCGCTTTCCACGTCACTTCCGACACGCCGGGGCCCATGTTGATCAGGGCCTTGCCGCCTTGCACGCGGATCTCGGACGAGGTCACCGATTCGCCAGGCAACAGCGGCACTTCCAGCACGACAGCGCTTTGGCTGGGCCCCAGACGGACGACACGAGTATCGACGGCCCAGTCCAAGCCAATCGAAACCTCGCGTTCGACGCGCACAAACGGCGGCAGGGCCCCGCTTTGCAGAGCGCCATTGTCGCTGCTGCCTTCGTCCGGCGACGCCGCATCTTCGTCCGCGCCCTCCCCCTCTTCCGATTCTTCGTCTTCGGCCTTGGCCTTGGCCGCGCCGCTTCCCTTGCGACTTAGCTGCAGGTTGTCGTCGGCGATGCCGTCTTCATGCAGGCCGTCCAAGCGCCAGCCTTCAGCCTTGGCTTCCACACGACTGGACTTCAGCGGCAGCGCGATCTGCACGGTCTCTCGACTGGGCAGGCGGCCTTCCAGGATCACTTGATGACTGCCTTCTTCGACCGCCAGCCACAGGTGTCCATCGTCCATGCGAGCGACGGCATTGGCCGGCTTGCCATCCAGAAAGACCTGCTCGGGCAGCCACTGATCGGCGCTGCCGGGCAGCGGGACCGCGGTGTCGGCCGCGGCGCCCACTTCAAAGCGCATGCGCAGGAAGTTGCGCTTGATCTCAAGCTGCAGGCGCGAAGAGCTAGCGCACGTCGGATGACACGTGGGCTTCTGCAGCAGCCGATCGTGCAGAGTGTCCAGTAGCTCTTTGCTGGGCAGCTCGGCGCGCGCGGACGACGACGACCAAAGGGTTGCGAGCAGGATCAGACCCAGCGCCAACGGACCACTGCGCAGCGCCCCCGCACCCGGTGGCAGATCCCCGCGCCACAGGCTGCCGATGCGACCGAGCAGGCCCGAGATGCGCAGCGCCAAAAGCAAAAGCAGCGCCACTTGTCCAAGCAGCAGGATCAAGTTCACCGTCGGAGGAATCAGGTACAGACGCAGCTTCTGTGCGCGCTCGACCGATCCGGAAAACTGCAGCACGGCGCGATTCCAGCGCCAGCGCGGTAGGCCCGGCCCGGTCTGCACCATGGCATTCGGATCGTATTCTTTCTGGTACATGCGCCGCTGGTTGTTGCTGTTCCACGAGACGCCCTTTTTCCCGTAGCTCTGCGCCTCTTTTTCATCGAGCTTGGCCTTGCCTTTGAGCATGCGCTTCATAGGCTCGGGCGAGTCGACGTTGCCGACGCCGCCGCCACCCGCGCCGTTGCCAACCAAGCCCAGCCCACCCATGGCTTCGTCAGCGTCCTTGCCCAAGGCCGATTCGTAGTAGAACACCGACGCCTGCGCCTGCACTTGCGGTGGGCCCGACGGCGCGGCCTTCGTCATTGGCATCAGGTTCACGTTGTTGCTGACGGCGCTTTGGCGCTGTATCCAGGTGTCTTCGTCTTCCAAGGGCGAGTCCTGTCGTTCCAGCGCGGGATGCAGACCGATGCGCACCTGCTGCGCCGCAAACGAGACCAAGGCCAAGGTCAGCGCCACCAGCGATGCCACGCGTACGCCGCGCAGAAGCGGACGCAGGCGCACCGCGCCTTCAGGCAGAACGCGCGACAGGGCCTCGACCGCCAGCACACCCAACCACACCCAGCGCGGCGAGTTTTGTTCCGGCAGCGACAGCACCAAGCCCAAGAGAGCCAGCCCGCCCCAGGCCACGCCAAACAAGCGCCCAACGGCGAGCGCAATCAGCAGTACCAAGAACAGATCGAGCAGCGTCCAGTGTCGCAGCCACGTGCCTGGCGCTTCATCAGCGCCCGTGATGTGAAACAGGCGCCAGCCCGGCGGCAGGTTCAGCTGCGTCTGCACTTTGTGAAAGTCGATGTTCCAGCTGACGGCCGGCACTTGTCCAAAGTGGCCCTGCAAGCGGCTGTCGGCCGTCAGGTTGACGCGGCCCTGTCGTAGCTCAACGCCGGCTCGTTCGACCCCGTCCTGCGTCGAACGGGTGATAAACAGATCCTTGCCATCCATCGCGACGCGGCCCAGCTCGGTCGGCGGGTTGACTTCCAAGCGCCACGTGCGACTCAGCGTGCCCGTGATCGAGTCCGAAACGGTGTAGCCGCTGCCGTCGAAGTCCAGCCACATCTCGCGCGATAGATCGAGCTGATCGGGCAAGCGCTCGGCATCGCCGCGATGCTGTTCAACCAGGCGCAGCGTGTCGTTCTTACCGACGGGATAACAGGGCAAGCGCTTCCAGTCATCGGGCAGCGTGGTCTGCTGCGGATCGATGGCCGGTACGCCTTCCACCGTGACCTGCCGCAGAGCCGGCTGCGCTTCAAACACCCAGACTTCTCCGTCGGGCCAGGGACCGCCAGGATCGGGGCGCTTCAAGTCGTTAACGGGTCCTTCGTGTCGCGCCAGCACGGTCAGCACGTGCGTGCCGGGACGCACTTGCACACGCAGCCGACCAGTGGCTTCCAAGCGAGCGGGCAGCGGACTTACCAACGACACCGCGATAAAGCCATCGGGCAGCACGCGACCCAGCAGGACCTCGCGGCTCTTGCCGGACACGCGAAGCTCAAGCCGCGTCGTCAGCAGAAGCGGGATCTCGTCGTTGACGCGGCGATGCGCGGTCATGTCCAGCACGTCTTCTTCTTCGGGATTGGCCTGGCGCTGCAGCCACAGCCGACCTTGCGCATCGCGGCTTGGAAAGGCCACGACCGCACCGCGCAGGTTCAGGCTTAAAAGCGCCGTCGACGATGGGACCTGCAGGGCCTCGGGAAGCTCGTCCCACAGGAAGGTACCGCTGACCGTGTGATCGCCGGGCAACAGCCGCACCTTGGGGGCGGGGCCGTCTTCGCTGTCATCGTCATCGCGCATGGCCTGCGGCTCGCCATCATCGTCGGGCGAAGCGACGACGGCGGGCTTGCCATCGACTCGCACATCTTGCGGCCAGGCCTTGCGACTTCCCGGCAAGGTCACCCATTCCCGACGGTACAAGTGCCAGGACTGCGTGAAGCGCCCGCCCTTTTCAGTCAGCACTAGCTGCAGCCGCGATGGCCATGCGCAGCGACGATCTTCATCGCCATCTCTGTCGTGCAAGAACGGACACAGCACCTGTTCTTCGCCATGCAGCACCCAGCCAACCCAGGGCTTTAGCGGCTCTGGAATGGACAGGCCGTTGCGCACCGCAGGCAGCGCCGCGTCGATGCTGCCGACTGTTGCTTTGCCCGCCTTGGCCCGCTGTGCCCACGCCACGGACGGCTGGTCCGCCGTAAGCCCACACAGCGCCGCCCACAGCGCCAAGACCAGCCCCCCGATCAACACGGGCCAGCGCCGCGTTGTCCGCGGTCTGGCCGATCCGATGCCACTTGTTTGCAACATACGATGCGCTCCCTTTGGGGAATGATTGCGCGATGCAGGCTGTGCATCGCGGGTCGATCATACGCTGGAATCTTCGTCGAGAGGCGACGATGTCGTATGCTCAAAGCGCATGAGAATTCATCACCTAAACTGCGCGACCTTCTGCCCGCCGCTGGTGAGCAAGCGGCTCAACGACGAAGGCTTCCTGGTCTGTCACTGCCTGCTTATCGAGTCGCCGGTCGGGCTGATCCTGGTCGACACTGGCCTTGGCCAAAAAGCGCTGGCCAACCCGACGCTGCACATGCCACCGGGCACGTCGTTCTTGTTGGGGCCCAAGCTCGACCCGACCGAGACCGCGCTGCGGCAGATCGAGCGCCTGGGTCACTCGGCGCGCGACGTGCGGCACATCCTGCTTACGCACCTGGACTTCGATCACGCGGGCGGGCTGTCCGATTTTCCCGAGGCCGAAGTGCACGTCTTTGAAGACGAGTACCAAGCGGCGATGCGCCCGGCTGGCTACATGGAACGGACGCGCTATGTGGAGCCCTTGTGGGAGCACGGCCCACACTGGCAGCGCCATCGCCTGCAAGGCGGCGATGCATGGTTCGGCTTTGCCAGCGTGCGCGCGCTGCCCAACGTCGCCGGTCTGTCCGACGAGATCCTAATCGTTCCGGTGCCCGGCCACAGCCGCGGCCACTGCGCCATCGCCGTCAAGACCAAGGCGCGCTGGCTTCTGCACTGCGGGGACGCCTATTTCTATCAAGGCGAAATGGACGCCGCCGGTCGCCGCTGCACCGGGCTGCTTAGCGGCTTCCAGACCGTCGCGCAGTTCGATGGGGACGACCGTCGCAGCAACCAGGAACGCCTGCGTCAGCTTGCGATCGCGCACGGCGACAAGGTGCAGCTTTTCTGCGCCCACGATCCCAGCGAGTTCCTGCGTTTTTCCGACGAAAAACGCAGGTCCTAAGCAGGCGGCAGGGCGGCGATGGCACGCCCGCGTCAAGCAAGTGACCACGGGCATCCGCCACCTTTTGCCCCCCAGGCTGTGACGGAAAAGTCGGGGCGAGAGGATTCGAACCTCCGACATCCTGCTCCCAAAGCAGGCGCGCTACCGGACTGCGCTACGCCCCGCTGCGACACCGCGAAGCCACCGCGACATCTGCAAAACGAGACACTTTTTCTACGCGATCTCGTGGGCGAAAGGCAAGGACGTTATTGACGGCAGCGGACGTGTGACAGGTGGCGGCCTACAGGTTTAGCTCCAACCCAGCGACGCCGTGCGGGCGGATGAGCAGGTAGCCTCCCGTCGCCGAGGGTTCAGCCCAGCCGGCCTGCACGCGCTGGCAGGCTTCGCTGCGGATGTCGAACGCCACGCTGCGACAAGACGTGGCCCAGTCGCTGGAAAAGCCCGATCCGCTGCCCCGTTCGAAGAACACGAAGGTGCTGCCCACGGTGAACTGCAGCGACAGTCGGCGATGCAAGTGGATGCGTGCGGCCAGGCTGAAGTCCAGCTTGTGACCTTCCAAGTTCAGCGGCGATACCGCACTGGGATCCGATCGCGGCGACTCGTACAAAAGCTCCTGCGCCAAGCTCAGGCGATTCCAGATCTCGCGCACCCCAAACGACACCGCAAACGCCGTGCGCAGACCCAGCGGAATCGGCAGCTCACCGGGAGGAAACGCGCTGTTTTCGATGATCAGCCGCAGGTCATCGCGGGTTGGAATCGACAGACGCACCCAGCTGGAAAGCTCGACAGCCAGCGGTCGCAGCTGACTGCTTAGCTCGGGCTCTCCCGTCGAGTCGATGCTATCTGCAGCGCTGGTCCGCGGATCGAAGCGACCGCGCGCGCCGATGTAGATCAGGTGCGGGAAGCTGCGCAGGATGCGGGCACTGCCGCAGCGCAGTGGCTCATCGCGATCGCTGATGCGGGCCCCGCGACCGCCATAGCCACACGGCTGCGTCGAGCTTAGATCCGGTCCCGACCACACCGGCCGCGTCGGTCGCCCATCCAGAGGCACATCGCTGCCGATCGATGTCAGAAGCGGACTTGAGTACGACGCCCCCAGCCACAGGTGATTGTCCAAGATCTCGGACAAAAGACCGATGTTGAAGCCGTAGCCCCAGCCGCTGACATCCAGATCGATCAGCTGTCGCTGCGACCACTGCTCGCAGATGCCAGATGCACAGGGCAGACCGTCGCTGCCGCGCGCTTGCGTGCTGTCTCCCAAGTCGCGCATCAGCGTCATCTGGCTGCGCGTGTACGCGAACTGAAAGCCGCCGCCAAAGAACAAGCCGCGCCGCAGACGCAGACCGGCCGCCACCGTGCCCCACAGGCTGTACGTGCGATCGGCGATCGCGTGATAGCGCGTGCTTAGGCGCTGCAGCGTCGCCGAGCTTTGACTGCTGTCGATCTCGCTGCGCGGCGCGAACTGCGTCTGGTCGTTGTAGGGCGAATAGACACCGAAGCCCAGCGTCACGGCTTCGGTCCGCAAGTCCCAGCTTGCCGCGACCATCATGTCCGATACCGCCCAGGCAATGTTGGCGGGGTCGGCGGCGCTGGTCGTGCTTCCCGTCGGATAAAAGCCGGCAGGCAGCGGCGTGTCGCGCTGGAAATAACCCAGATAGCCTTCCGCACCAGCGACGGCCAGGATGTGGCTGCCGGACTGCAGACGCAGGGCCGCCGGATTGAAGTGGATGGCGCTGACGTGGCCATCGGCCGGTCCAGCGAAGATCTGTCCCGCCGGACGAAGCACACCGTGCGGATACGCGACCGCCGTGCCCGATCCCAGCAGCAGCGCAGCGCCACAGAACGCAGCCAGCCCTCGTGGCGCGCTGGCGCTTACGATGGCTTGGTCCGCCCTGCCGGTCTGGCCGGATGGACGCTCGGCTGCGATCCGCGCTTGGTCCTTCAACGTGTGCTTACGTGTGCCGGCTGGCCAAGTAGTCGATCAAGTCGATCTTGGTGATCACGCCCAAAAGCGCGTCCTGCGGCACCGGCGTCTTGGACGACTGATCGGCGTATCCCGTCGACAGCACGCACACCATCTTGGCGTCGTTGAAGATCGTCTTTAGCAAGCGAACCTTGGTGGACGGCGTCACCGTGGCGTAGTCCGCTTCGATGATCGGCTCGATCGACTCGTCCAGCTTGCCGCCCTTGACCAGCAGGTGATTCAGCAGATCGACTTCCGCCACCAGGCCGCACAGCCGTCCCTGATCCATCACGGGAAGCTGCGAGATGCCGTGCTCTTTCAGCATCGAGATGACCTGGCGCAGCGTCGAGCTACGTTCCGCGCTGACCACGGGCCGCGCCGATCGGCTACGCAGCAGATCCGACACCGTGCCCATTGGATCTTCGCTGTCCAAAAAGCCGTTGTCGCGCATCCAGTTGTCATCGAAGATCTTCGACAGATACTTCTGCGCACCGTCGGGCAGAAGCACCACGATCTGCTGCGGTGGCAGGCCCTGCGCATCCAGCTGTTCGGCATAACGAATCGCACCGGCCACTGCCGCGCCGCTGGATCCACCGGCCAAGATGCCTTCATCGCGCGTCAGGGCCCGCGTCATCAAGAAGCACTCTTTGTCATCGACGCGAATGATCTCGTCGATGATCTTGAGGTTCATGGTCGACGGCAGAAAGTCTTCGCCGATGCCTTCGACATAGTAGGAAAACGGCTTGGTCATGCGGCCCGTCTTCACGTACTCGTAATAAAGGGAGCCGATCGGATCGATGCCGATGATGCGGACCTTGGGGTTCTTCTCTTTGAAGTACCGACCGCAGCCGCTGATCGTGCCGCCGGTGCCCATGCCCGCGCAGAACGCATCGAAGCCGCCCTGTGTCTGCTCCCAGATCTCAGGCGCCGTCGACACGTAGTGCGCTTCGGGGTTGGCGGGGTTGTGATACTGGTTGGCGTGGAAGGAATTGGGCGTTTCTTGCACCAGGCGCTTGGTGACTTCGTAGTAGCTGCGCGGATCGTCGGCATCGACCGCGGTTGGGCACAGCACAACCTTGGCCCCCAAGGCGCGCAGGTTGGCGATCTTTTCGTTCGACATCTTGTCGGGCATGACAAAGATGCACTTGTACCCGCGCAGCGCGCCGACCATCGCCAGTCCAGCGCCGGTGTTGCCCGATGTCGCTTCGATGATGGTGCTGTTCGACGTCAACAAGCCCCGGCGTTCGGCATCGCGGATGATGTTCAGCGCGACGCGGTCCTTCATCGATCCGCCGGGGTTTAGATACTCGCACTTGACGTAGATGGAGCTCTTTACGTGCGCGGCCACTTTGTTCAGACGAACGATGGGCGTGCCACCGATCGCATCCGTGATGTTCGCGCGAGCGCCATGCATGAGCGGCAGCGACATGAGGTTCTTCTCCACAGCGAAGGGCCAGAACGCTTCCGGCGTTCTGGAGGACCAAGACGAACAGAACGACCGTCTTAGTGGTGCTTTTTTCCGTGCCCGCCGCTCTCTGGATGCGGCTTGGGACCCGACTTGGGCCCTGACTTGGGCGTCGCCGTTGCCGGGCCCGACGTGGGATTGCCACGCAGCGCGACCTCTTCCGTGTCATCGAGGACCGGCATGGTGTCGCGATCGTCCAGGTGCAGCATGCGCGCCCAGGCCGATTCTTCCAGCACGTCCTGCATGCGACGACCGCCATAGCGCGCGACGATGTGATCGTCGTAGCGATCCGCGACCAGCGCGACGTCGTGCACAGCAGCCAGCACTTCGTTGTCGTTGAGCGATCCGCCGCCCAGAAGCGTGTGCTGAAACAGGATCAGCTCGCCGTGTGGCTCGTAGGCGAAGGCGCCGAAGCGCAGCTTGCCATTTAGGATCATCAGCTGACGCAAAAGCGCGCCTTCTGCGCGGACGCCCGCGACGACCTGCGCCGTCACACGCACCAGCACCTGATCCCCGATGGGGCCAGAGCGCAGGACCGAGATCATCACATACGACGAGCCCTGCTTGATGACGTACAGACCGCGGTCGATGTACAGACCGCGCTCCGATTCGCGATGCACAGCAGAGAGCCCCAGAAGCCGCTCAATCAGAGCAACCGTCTGCTCATAAGGACCGGGTGTTGCCGACATAGAATCTCCTTGACGGTTGCCCGCGACCCTATCACGACCGACCGTGCGATTTCAACGCTCGTCCGCGGCCTTTTGCGACGGCAACGCAGCGACGGAAGCTTCCGCTCAGGCTGGCGCGGACAAAGGGTCGGGCCGCAGCAGCACCTTCAGCGCGCCGCGTCCGCTGGCCCGCGCAAACGCTTCAACGCCACGCGACAGCGGCAGGCAGTCATCGATCAGACTGTCGACATCGATCGCACGACGCGCCAGAAGCTGCAGGGCCGGCGCGAAGCGACCGCAGCGGCTGCCTTGGATGGCAAGCTCGTCGACCACGACGCGCGCCCAGTCGACCTCTGGCGGCTGCGTGGGGGCATAGGTGCTCTTTAACAAGATCGTGCCGCGCGGCGCCGTGCGGTCGATCGCCACGCGCAGTCCCGCTGCCGATCCAGAGCACTCGACAACCACCGGAAACCGCCGCTCAGCAGGCAGGCCGTCGTCGCCCAGCAGCGCCGTTACACCCCAGCGCTCGGCCTGCTGCAGCTTGCGCGCGTGTCGTCCCAAAAGCGTCGTCGTCGCGCCCATCTGCAGGCAGACCTGGGCCACCAAGAGCCCCAGCTTGCCGTCGCCGATCACCAAGATCGACGTGCCGGGCGCGATGTGCTGTCCTTCAAACAAGGCCAGCGCCGCCGCCAAGGGCTCGCAGAACACGGCGTGTTCATCGGGCACACCGTCGGGAACCGGCAGCAGGTTGCGGGCAGGCAGGCTTAGCGAGTCGGCGAACGCGCCATCGCGACCGACAATGCCCAGCACCGTGCGCGTCGGGCAGTGCCGTTCCAGATCGGCGACGCACCGCGCGCAGTGCCCGCAGCCGACGTTAATCTCTCCGACCACGCGACGACCGAAAAGCGCGTGCTGGCGATCGAGGATGGTGCCAACAAATTCATGCCCAGGAATGCCGCGAAAGCCGGCGTAGCCACGCACCAGTTCCAGATCGGTGCGGCAGATGCCCGCCAAGCGCACACCGACGCGAACTTCCCCCGGACGGGGTGGCGAATCGGCAACCTCGGCGAAGCGCAGCAAGCGACCGCCCGGCTGCGCAAGATCGTCTGGACCCGCATCAATCAGCAGTGCCTTCATCGATCGCAGCGTAGGGCAGGCTCGCCCCGAAACCCAAGCGCCCTAGCGATGCCCCGCAACCGCAGCGACGTCTATCGACCATCGACCATCGACCATCGACCGACAGGTCGGCGCCCTGCCCTGCTGGGTTCTTCCTTGCTTCCCCGCGGCTTGACAGGCTGCGGCGGTCCCCGCATGCTGCGCCCGTGTCTCCGTCCGCGACGAAAAAATCCCGCAAGTCTCCGTCGAAAACCACCCCTGCAAGTCAGCAGCCAGCCGGCGCCGGCACCGCAGTCCACGCAGCGACCGCGAACCCCAGCGCCGATCCATCGGTGTACTTCGTTTCGCTGGGCTGTCCCAAAAACCGCGTCGATAGCGAAGTAATGCTGGGATTGTCCCAGCAAGGCGGCTGCCAGATCGCCAACGAGCCCGAGCAAGCCGACGTCATCGTCGTCAACACCTGCGGCTTCATCAACGCCGCCAAGGAAGAGTCGATCGACACGATCTTAGAGATGGCGCAGTGGAAGACGCAGGGCCGCTGCCAGCGCCTGATCGTCACCGGCTGCCTGACCCAGCGCTATCCCGACGAACTTGCTCGCGAGATCCCCGAGATCGATCACATTTTGGGATCTGGCGATGTCGAAAAGATCACGCAAGCCATCGTCGGCAAACAGACGCAAGTCGAGGTCGCGAGCACGCCCAGCTACATCTACGACCACGATGCGCCGCGCCCGGCTTCGCAGCACTCGTTTTCGCGCTACGTGAAGATTGCCGAGGGCTGCGATCGTCCCTGCGGCTTCTGCATCATTCCCAAGCTGCGCGGTCCGCAGCGCAGCCGCACGCCGGACTCGATCGCGCTGGAAGTCGAGCGCCTTTCAAGTCAAGGCGTCGTCGAGATCAACCTGGTCGCGCAAGATCTGACGACCTATGGCACCGATCTTTCGCACGATGGCCCAGAGACCGATCGCCCACGCTTGGCCAGCTTGCTGCGCCACATCGGCCAAGCTCCCGCGCACGTCGCGGCTGGGTCGGTGGATGCGCTGCGCTGGATCCGCCTGCACTATGCCTATCCGACGGCCGTCACCGATGAGCTATTGGATGTGATGGCGACCGCGCCGCGCGTCGTGAAGTACCTGGATGTGCCGCTGCAGCACGCCGATGATCGCGTGCTGAAGTGGATGCGACGCGGCCACGTCGGCAAGACGGTGTGGAAGCTTGTCGAACGGGCGCGGCAGCGTGTGCCCGGCATTGTCCTGCGTACGACGTTCATCGTGGGTCATCCCGGCGAAACCGAGCAGGCCTTCGAGTCGCTGTGCGACTTCGTGCGGCAGGCCGAGTTCGATCATGTGGGCGTGTTCTGTTATTCCCACGAAGACGGCACGTCATCGGCTGCGCTGTCGGAAGTGGTGCCCGCAAAAGAAGCCGAACGCCGACGGCGAGAGCTTCTGCGCATCCAGCGCCAAGTCAGCAAGCGGCATCAGCGGGCGCGACGCGGAACGCAGATCGACGTGCTGGTCGAAGGCGAATCGGACGAGAGCGAATTCGTCCTGGTGGGCCGCCACGCCGGCCAAGCGCCCGAGATCGATGGCCGCGTGTTCCTGTCG
>JAYRFD010001317.1:0-7064 GCA_041908565.1 Polyangia bacterium
CTAGACGAACCGAACGGAGAGTTCTGCGTGCAGTTCTTGACGCCGCAGCCCAGGTTCAGCGACGCAGCCCACACGACCTGTGTGTAATGACCGCAGGTGCCGCTGCACGAGTTGTTGGCGTAGTTGTATTTGCTCTTCTCGGACACCCAGCTACCAACGACATCCGTCGGCGTCGACATGCCGCTGGTGGCGTAGATGTTCTCGCCATGGGGGCCTCCGGAATGGCTGAACTTGCAGCCGTCGGCCCACGCTTGTGCGGTGGCAGCCAGCGTCGACGACCAGGCCAGCGCCGGCAGTGGCGAGCTTGCCGCGGGACTCACTGACTCGCGCGCCAGGTTGTGCTGCCGCGTGATGCCGTTCAACAGCACATTGCCCTCGGGATCCCCCATCTTTCCGGTCGGATCAACGGCGCCTCCACAGGCGGCAAGTCCGACGACGGCAGACAGACCCAACAACACAGGAACGGACAAATTGTTACGCATCGTGCGCCCCCCAGGGTCACAGCCCTACCCTGATCATAGAGGGGAACGTTCCCAGCAGGACAGCCCGTGTGCGGTCCGCGCGGCCCTGCTGCTGTCGTCCTGACGTGAACCGCCGACGACCTGCTGCGATCCGTCCTACTTGTTGAACAGCCCGTCGAGTCCGCGGATGGTGTTGAATGGCGAGCCCTTGGGTCGATCCCCAGGCCGCGGCGCGTCGGCTCGCTCTGGACGATCCGAGCGACGACGATCGCCGTCCCCACGACCGCGTTGCGCATCCGCTGCGGCCGGTGCCGATGGGCGCCGGTCGCCGCTTGGTTCACCCCGACCCGGCCCGGCGTGCCCGTCCCGTCCTGGCGGGCGCGAAGAACGCCCATCGCCGCGACCTTCCGTACGACCGTCCCCGCGACCAGACGCCGGACGATCGTTGCCTGGCGCAGCCCCGCGATCGGCACCACGTCCATCGCCACGGCCATCCCCGCGGGCTGGTCCGCGGCTGTCTCGGCGTTCGCCGCCATCGCCACGCGGGCCGGATCGTCCCGGTCCATCCGCTGGCCCCGATCGAGCCGGGCGCTCACGGCGGGCATCGTCCCCACGACCGGCCGATCCAGCCGGTGGCTCTGTCGCTTGCTTGATCGACAGGCCGATGCGCATGCGATCCAGTTCGACCTTGATGACGCGCACTTTGACCTTGTCGCCGACCTTGACCGCCTCTGCGGGATCTTTGATGAAGCGATGCGAAAGTTCCGAGATATGCACCAAGCCGTCTTGGTGCACGCCGACGTCGACGAAGGCGCCGAAGTTGGTCACGTTGGTGACCACGCCGTTTAGCACCATGCCCTCTTTTAGATGGCTGACCTCGGTGACGTCGGGGTTGAAGCCGACTTCTTCGAAGTCCTGACGAGGATCCAGGCCCGGCTTTTCAAGCTCGGCCAGGATGTCGCGCAGCGTCGGTTCGCCGCGACGATCATCGACATAACGCTGGATGTCGATCTTGCCGATCAGATCGCGGTTACCAATCAGGCCTGCGATGTCGACCGACAGATCGGAAGCCATGCGCTCGACGATGTCGTAGCTTTCTGGGTGAACCGCCGAGTTGTCGAGAGGGTTCT
Source organism: Polyangia bacterium (assembly GCA_041908565.1). Classification (GTDB taxonomy): domain Bacteria; phylum Myxococcota_A; class Polyangia; order Palsa-1104; family JAEUJZ01; genus JAEUJZ01. Next base: position 1,592 of record JAYRFD010001317.1, read on the forward strand.
CGCCCTCCTGCCGAATACGCAAGAAGCCCGCCGCTTGTTCAAAGGCCTTGGCCCCAAGGCGCGGCACTTCCAAAAGCTGCTTGCGACTGCGGAACGCGCCCTGCTGGCTGCGATGGGTGACGATGCTCTTGGCCAGGCTCTCGCCGATGCCGGCCACGTACTGCAGCAGGCGAGGCGAGGCCGTATTCACGTCGACGCCGACCTGGTTCACACAGCTTTCGACCACCTGATCTAGCTGCTTCTTAAGCGTCGGCTGATGGACATCGTGCTGGTACTGACCGACGCCGATCGACTTGGGCTCGATCTTCACCAGCTCGGCCAGTGGATCTTGCAGGCGACGGCCAATCGAGACTGCGCCGCGCACCGTCGGGTCATGCGTAGGCAGCTCTTGCCGCCCGATCTCAGACGTCGAGTAGACAGACGCGCCCGCCTCGTTGACTACGACGATCTTGATGCTGGGCAGCTTGCCGGCGGCGGCCAGGCGACGGACGAACTGCTCGGTCTCGCGACTGGCGGTGCCGTTGCCGATGGCGATGGCCTGCACCTTGTGCTCTTGCGCCAGCGCTTCCAAACGGGACGCGGCTTCGACGCGCCGAGACTCGCTGTGCGTCGGATACACCACGTCGTGGATCAGCAGATCGCCCTTTTCGTCGATCACCGACAGCTTGCAGCCGGTGCGATAGCCCGGATCCAGGGCCATCACGCGCTTGCCACCCAGCGGAGCGGCCAGCAGCAAGTGCCGCAGGTTTTCGGCGAACACGCGAATCGCTTCGCCATCCGCCCGTTCACGCAAGGCCAGGCGCACATCGACTTCGATGGCCGGCTTCAACAGGCGATCCCAGGCATCAGCGACGGCTTTTTCCAAGTCGGCACGCAAGCTGGCCTGCGGGTTGCGGATGCTCTGCTGTCCGACCAGACCGACCGCGGTGTCGCGATCGATCTCTAGCGTCACGCGCAGAAAGCCCTCTTTTTCGCCGCGTCGCAGCGCCAGCATGCGATGCGATGGAATCGACTTCACCGCCTCTTCGTAGTCGAAGTAGTCCGAAAACTTGGCGGCCGGATCTTCCTTCTTGCCGTCGCCTTTGCTCTCGACTCGTTCGCTGCGATCGCCACCCGGTGATTTCTCATTTCCAGGCTCGGGCTTGTCGTCGTCGGCAGCCGCTTCCGGCTTCTTGGCAATCAGCCTGGATCGCATGGTGCCGTGATCCATCGCCAGCCCACGCAGCGCCGCACGAACCGCGGCGTCATCTGCGATCACTTCAGCGACGATATCGCGCGCGCCAGCGAAGGCCGCCTCGCAGTCCGCCACGCCTTTTTCAGCACTGATATAAGGAGCAGCCAGCTCGTCTCGAGCGGCCAGGCCGGCGTTCTGATCCAGGATCAGCTGCGCCAGCGGCTCTAGCCCCTTTTCGCGCGCGATCGTGGCGCGGGTCCGACGCTTGGGCTTGTAGGGCAGATACAGATCCTCAAGCTCTGTCTTCGACAGCGTCGTGATCAGCTTGCGCTCAAGCTGCGGCGCCAGCTTCCCTTGCTTGTGGATCTCGTTCAGGATGACCGTCTTGCGAGCGACGAGCTCCGTCAAGTACACGCCGCGATCCTGGACGCTGGCGATCTGCACCTCGTCCAGCCCACCCGTCACCTCTTTGCGGTAGCGGGCAATGAACGGCAGCGTGGCGCCTTCTTCCAAAAGAGCCAGCGTGCGTTCGACCTGTGATCGACGCAGACCCAGCTCTTGGGCGATGACCTGAGCGCGATCGATCTGGACTGGCCAGGTCGGACTGCCCGCGGTGTTCCCAGCTGCGGCATCCGACTCTGCCTGGCCCGACGCGCTGTCTGGGGCATCGGCGCTAAGCATGGACGAAGAAGGTACGGTAGCCTCAAGGGTTCCTGACATGACGCAGTCTGAGGTACACCAAACCTTCGTCGGCGATCAAGCCCTGCGCGCGCGCAGCGTTCGCGGCGCCTATCCCGAAGTCGTTCCCGGCGCCTTTGAAAATCCGGGTACTTGGGTCGGGGCCGGCGCGGGCTACTGCCCGCCTAGCTCCGGGTTGGCAGAGCCACAACGCCCGCAGTTTCATTTGTCGGACCAGCTTGTTGCCCTAATTTTCAGTCTGTCACACTGCATACTTGTCGGCGTTGACGGGTCTGGAGTACCTTAAAAACCATGGCCCGATTTAGGCTGCGCATGCGCACCATGGAGATCAACTTGCCGTTAGGCGAGGTCATCATCGGTCGCGGGCCTGAGTGCTATCTGCGCGTTGATGAACCGATGGTCTCCCGCCGACATGCGCGTCTGCGAATTACCCAAAATGCCGTGATCCTAGAAGACCTGGGCAGCCGCAATGGCTCGCGCGTCAACGGGATCAACGCCACAGGCACTGTGGAACTGAAGCCCGGTGACATCCTGGGCGTAGGAACCCAGCAGTTCACGCTGGAGCGCGAAGAAGACCCGTCGCCGCACCGACCGACGGTCAACGTCGCACCGCAGTGGAACCCGCATGCTCAAGCCGGGATGAACCCGGGATCGGTATCGTCCGGCAGTGAAGAGAGCCCCGCCAACCCGGTGTTCGTCGCGGCCGCACCAAGCTTTGCGATGGGCGGGATGACCAACCCCGGTGTTCCGCAGCCCAACGTCGTCGCGGCCGATCCCACCAGCCTGGGTCTGGACATGCCGACCCACGCGCCACACCCGGAAAACGAGCCCAGCGACATGGGCCAGAACCAGAACCGCGGCTCGGCCTATCGCCTGTTCTGGGGCCTGTCGGATCGCGTGCTGGCCATGGGACGCGTCGACGAGGCTGAGCGCATGATGGGACCGCGCCTGAACGAAATGCTCAGCCGCGCTCAAAATGGCGAGATTCCCGAGGAGCCGGTGATCATCGACGTGCTGCGCCGCGCACTGAAGCTGGCCGGATCGACCAAGAAGGACATCTGGTTCGGCTGGCTGTTCGACTTCGCGCGCGTCACCAAGCACAAGATGGCGCTGCAGCTTCTGGATGACATCTACGCCCAGGTCTTCGTCGTCCGACCGGCCATCGGCGCCAAGATCGTCTCGTATGCCCAGACCGTCGAAGACGAGACGATCGTCGTCCGCTTGGCAACCCTGCGCCGCCTCTGCCGCGAATAATTCCCCCGCAGACTGATCACGAAAGATTGGAAGCGTCGGAAGCCGCGGTGCGCACCAGGCCGCGGCCCCTGCCCTTTGCCTGGCCCCACGATCTTTATTGATCGCGGCACATCGCTTGCGGCATCGTCCCGTGGCTACGCCGATGCCTGCTAACGATCTTTCTCCCGTCGCTGTCAACCGGGACCGCGTGCTTACGTGGTCGGTGTTGGCATTCCTGCTGCTGCTTTACATCCCCTTCGCCGGCAACTACGGCCTGTGGGATCCGTGGGAGACGCACTACGGCGAAGTGGCCCGCCAGATGGCCGCACGCAACGACTGGATCAGCCTGTGGTGGCCGGGGTCGCCGCAGGATCCCGCGTCGGGGGTGTTTTTCTCGAAGCCGGTGCTGACCTTTTGGCTGATGGCCTTGTCGCTGCGAGCCTTTGGCCTAGGTCACGCAGATCCCAGCCACTTCAATGAAATGACCGTCGGTTGGCGAGGCGAATGGGCGCTGCGTATGCCGATGATCGTCGTCAGCTTGGTCGGCATCTGGGCCGTCTATGAACTGGTGCGCCGCCTGGTCTCGCGACGGGCCGGTCTGTGGTCGGTCGTTGTTCTTTCGACCAGCGCGCAGTGGGCGCTGATCACGCGGCAAGCGATGACCGACATGCCGTTTGTCGCCCCGATGACGGTGGCCGTGGTCTTCGCAGCCTTGGCCCTGATTCCTCCCGCCAAGCGCGCCCGCGATGCAGCATCGCCCGACGCGGATCAAGGCTCCGCTCCGGATCCCGATGCCGATCTGCCGCGACGGAGCGCGGTGATCTTGGGGCAGACGATCTCGTGGCCGGACAGCCCTGCGTTTTATGGATTCCTCTTGCTGTATGGGCTGGTCGTGCTGCCGCAGCTTGTGGTCAACCTGCTTCAGCTACAGAGCTTCCTGATCGTCTTTTTCAACCAGTCGCGTCGCGTCCCCGGAGCACTGGCCGTCCTTCCCTTCGTCGTGCTGTTCGCGCTGTCGCTGCACCTTTCGACGCAGGCTCGCAACCGACGCACGCTGTACCTGTGGACCGCGTACTTGATGGGCGGACTGGCAACGCTGGCCAAGGGACCAGCGGGCATCGCCATGCCGATCTTGGCCGTCTTTTTGTATCTGCTTTTGGCCGGACGCATCGACGAGATCTGGGGCGGTGGACGAACAGAGGAAGCGACCGAGCGGCGGCCCCCGCGATCTTCATCGGAGCGACTGCGCGGTCTTTTGTCGGGCAACGATGGGCTTGAGATCCTGCGCGGTGCTTTGGTCTTCTTCTGCGTCGCTGCGCCCTGGTACGTCGCGATGCTCGCGCGCCATGGCATGCCGTTTTGGATGGAGCTCATCGGCGACAACTACGTCCACCGCGCGCAAGGCCGCCACGGCGATCGCGGCACGTTCGAGTACTACCTGCGTCAGCTAGGGGCCGGTCTGTTCCCGTGGTCGGGCGTCGTCCTAGCGGCGGGCGTTCAGATCGGACGCTGGCTGCGCGATGACGATCCGCGCACCGCCACCAAGCGACAGCTTCTGCTGCTGTGCTTTGTCTGGTTCGTCGTCGATTTCAGCATCGTCAGCTTGGTCAACACCAAGTTTCACCACTACATCCTGCCGGCTCTGCCGCCGCTTTCGGTGCTGGCCGGCGTGTTCATCGACGAGCTTTGCGAAGCAGCCCCCGCGCTGACCAAAGGCAGTCGCCTGGCGCTGTGGACGCTGGGCGCACCGGTCACCTTGCTAAGCGGTCGCGATCTGGCCAACTTCCCGGCCCGGATCGGCTGGCTGTTCAACTACGACTACGTCAACGTGCCAGGCAGCGGTCGCCCATGGCCGATGTCGACGGTGTATGGCCAGCGCTATGAGTATGGAAATTCTCTTTTCGCGATGGCGGTTGTGGCGACCTTGGCGACGCTTTTTCTGGCGACCAAGCGACGTCCAGACCGCGCACTGGCGACATCACCCGAACCAACCCGCAACCGGCTTTGGCTGGGGGCTGCGCTGTTTCTGCTGTTGATTGTCGTCGCGGTGTTCGCCGGACCCAGCGCCGATCGAGTGGTTCAGTTCACAAGCTCGAAGCTGCCGCCGGACACCAAAATCCCGTTGGATCTGCGGTTTGCCTTTCTGATCCCTGCGCTTGCCGCGGGCAGCTGGCTGGCCCTGCTGTGGCGACGGGACGGCGGTCAAAAAGCACTGGGACTTGGGCTGGTTGCCATCGTAAGCACGACGTTCTTCATCGATCGCTTCTTGGTCGATATCTCGCCCCACTGGAGCCAAAAGCACATCTTCGCTTCGTACTATCGGCTGCGCCGCAGCGCCGACGAGCCCGTCGTGGCCTGGATGATGTA
>JAYRFD010001318.1:0-4836 GCA_041908565.1 Polyangia bacterium
AACGCCTGGGGCACGTCATCGCTTAGAAAGCGCGCGGTGGCATCCAGATCCGACAGCGTGATGTCGATGGCCACTTGCGAAAGCGGCGCGCTGGCATCCAGGTTCTTTTCCGCCGCCTGCAGCACGGCCGGCAGCTTGGCCAAGCGAGACTGCACCAGGCGCAGTCGCTTTTCGGCCGGCGCGAACGAGCGCTTGATCAGCGCGTTCACACTGCCCGCTGCCACCCGCAGATACATGCCCGGTCGCCGCCGGTGATCTTGCGATTCGGCGCGCAGATAGATGCGCGATCCGATGGCGTGGCGAGCCAGTTCCAAGTCGAAGCGCTGACTTGCGGACAGACGATCCGTCGGAATCGCCGCCAAGCGAGCCTGCCAGCCACGCAGCCAGGTCAGCTCGGCTGCGATGCCGGCCGGCGACAGATCATCGACTTCGCCGTCGTAGGTGTGGATGCCAAGCTCCGTCGCTTCGATGGGATAGTGCTTGGCGTATTCCGCCGTCAGCGCGTCCATCTGCGCGGCAAACGCTTGGTCATCCGCAGGCGCTGCGCCCGACTGCAGTGGCAGGCACAAAAGGCTCAGCCCACACAGAAGGAAAGACAGCGTTCGCAGCAGCGAGGACCGTCGCTGCGCGGACCGCATGCAGGGTCGTGTTGGTGTCGTGTGCATCATCGGATTTGTTCTCTCTGTCTTTCTCGCTCTGGCTCTGGCTGTGACGAATGAGCGGGCTCGCCGCGGATCGCCTCTTTGGGCAGACGGGAAACGACGCTGCGCAGCAAGACCAAGCGGTCGCGCGTGGCCATGCGCAGAAGCGCCTCGGCGTGAAGTTTCGGACCCGCGATCTCGGCCAGCAGCGCGTCATCAATCGCCGACAGCAAGCCCAGCGCGGTCTGCTTGGGCTTGCTAAAGATCGGCATCAGCTCACCGACGCGAAACGAAAACGGCGGGATGGTTCGCGCGATGTCCAAGATCTCTTCTGAGATCGCGCGCGGCAGCCCATCGCTAAGCGTCAAGTGCGGTGTAAAGCCGGGATAGTCCGGCTTACGCCACAGCGTGCGCAGCTGTTCGGCCTGGCAGCGCAGGATCACCGTCGACTGCCGTTCGCCCACGAACGCGTCGGCGCCCGGCACATGCACCAGCGAACCGGACACATCGCGTTCCTGCTTGGGCAAGAGATTGCGCTGGCGATACTGGCCACGAACCGTGACATGCGCCGGCTCTTTTTCGTGGGGATTGGCCAGGGCCCGCAGCAAATTCAGCCACGCGCAGAGCGCTGGCTCGTCGGGATAGACAACATAAAAGACGCGCATGCGCGGCGGCGGAGCCATGCATCAGACCAGCAGATAGCGCATCGCCGCCTCGTCGTGCTTCACGCTGTTGACGAAGGAATACATCAGGTCTCCGAACGTGGCGGCTCGCGCGAACGCCGCTTGCCGTTCAGTACGGTCGGCAAAGCGCGCAAGCAGCGCCTCTTTGTCGGCGGTCTGCGTCAGAAACCAGGCGTATTCGGACAGCAGGCGTTCCAAGACGCGACGCGCCACGGCATCGCGGCGTTCCGCCACTTCGCGCAGACGCTCGGTCGGGGTGCGGTGGACCAAGCGCGAGACATCGTCGAGCGTAATGCCCGGCGCGGCCGCAATTAGCGGCGCAATCATCGAAAAGCAGATCAGAAGCCGGCTGTACTTCAGACGAAAGTTCTTGGCTAGCTCGTACAGCTTGTCGCTGGCCTCGGTCTTGCCGGTGCGACGCGCCTCGTAGTTCAGGCACATCGTCTTCCAGTAGCGCAGCAGGTCGTTCAACAAAAAAACAGGGCGAAACGTGTCGGCATGATCTGCGAAGTCGCGGAAGTACGTCTGCAAGATGTCGCGAATCACCGCCTCGTAAATCGGCGGGTTGTAGACGCAGACGCTTTCCAGAAGCAGCAGCATGCGCGCCGTGAAGTGGTTGCGATAGTCGTCTTCGCGGCTGCCCAGCGTGCGCTGCATATCGCCGACATAGTGGATGTCCAGGTAGATGCCGCCCTGCGTGAATTCTGGGAAGCCAAGTTCCCGACAGGCCTTGATGATCGCGGCATCAGCCAGGGTCTTGTCGACGCGAGAAAGCGCGCGTTCGCTGCTGTGCCCCAATCGCAGAAAGAAGATGTCGACATCCGACGCCGGTGACGCATCGCCGCGCCCGTACGATCCGGTGACGTAGATGCACAGCTCGGGGATGTCGCGAACTTCCGGCAGGGTCGCCAGCGTGTCGCGCAGGGCCGCCATGCGCGCGCTGGAAAAGTCGCGACGGCGAGTGATCTCATCAGCCGATTCTTGCCCGAAAGAGGTCGTCATCTGCGGTCTTTGCCCAGTTGAGGGCGGAGCGGAATATACACACATTGCCGGGCAGACCAAGGGGCGCCGTCTGCCTGCGCTGCGGACGTTGTATAGCGTCGGGCATGAGCGTGCTGTCCAGTCCTCCCGTCGGGTCACCGCACCCGGCGAAGTCTCCCTTTCCACCGTCGGTGGGAGAGCCCGATCTTTTGGCCGTTCCGGCCGGTTTCTGCTTGCGTCGCTTTGTCGAAGGGTCCCCAGCGCCGGTGCTGCCCCCCGTGGTGTTCGACGCGGATCGACGCGCCCTGCAGTTCTTGGTCTATCCGTCGCAGGACGTGGGCGCGGACGCGGACGGGCAAGAGGCCGTCGCCATCGAGGTGCTGGTGTGCCAAGCAGCCCCTGGCCAGCCGCTGCTGGTCTATGGCCTTCCCGTCGAGAAAAAGACCAAATCGGCCAAGCAACGCACCGCCGAAGCGACCCAGCGGGACGAACTGAAGCAGCAGATCGAAGGCGTGCTGGGGCTGGATGAAGACTTCTCGCTGTTCTATGCGATGTGCCAGATCGACCCCGGTCTGCGCTGGGTGGCCGACGTCGAAGGCGGTCGCTGCCTGCGGTCGCCGCGCGTCTTTGAAGACCTGGTGAAGTGCCTGCTGCGCCCTCGCCTGCCGGTCGTTCAAGTTGCGGAAATCTGCGCGCTGCTTTGCCAACAGTACGGTCCCACCACCACGCTGAATCGACGCGGCTTTCCGACGGCGCAAGCGCTGGCCAAAGCGACACCGGCTCAGCTGGAACGCAAGCTTCGAATTGCGGCTCCCGTGGCCAAGGTGCTGCATGCGCTGATCCGCTTCTGTTCCAATGGGCAGTTCTTCGCCGAATCTCTGCGACGCTTGCCCAGCGGCTTTGCCCAGCTGATCAGCGATGCCGACGACGATACGGATGCCGATGGCCGCGTGCTAACCGCCGTCGATGCCGAGCTGGAATGGCAGCTTCGTGTGTCCGGTTTTGTGGACCGCTTGCCGGGGTTTGGCGAGCGTGCCTGCGCCCTTTTGTATCCGCTGATTGGCTGCCACAGCGAGCCCAGTCTGGACATCGCCAGCCTGCGGCTTTGGCAGTCGAAGACCGCCCGTAGCCTACGGCGAAAGTCGCCGCTGCGAGCCCGCTCGCCCGAGGCCGATGCGGTGGCCCAGCGCATCTTGAACCGCGTGGGACGCTATGCGATTTATGCCGGGCTGGCGCAGCGTCTGCTTCTGCAGGACCCGCCTGGCGTATAGTGCGCGGCCATGTGGAACCAGCAAACCACGGCGGGTCGACAGCAACCTGCCCGTCGACGAATCCGATCTGCGCTGCTTCTGTGCGGCGCCATCCTGGCAGTCCCGTCGCTGTCGGAAACAGCGCCGCTGCCTGCCGCCACCGAGTCCGTCACCGAAGCCAAGGGCAGCGCCGCGGGCCCGCAGGTAGTCAGCGAAATCCTGTCGCCGTCAAGCCAGTACTCAGGCGCGCTGCAGTTCACGCGTGACCTGGCCGACCGCGTGGGTCCTCGACTGGCGGGGTCCAAAGGTGCAGAGCTGGCCGTGACCTGGGCCGTGGCAGCCATGCAAAATTCAGGGCTTTCGAACGTGCACAAAGAGCCGGTTCGCGTGCCGCGCTGGCTGCGCGGCGAAGAGTCGGCCGAGCTACTGGGCGAGACGCCACAGCGGCTGCACATCGCGAGCTTGGGTGGGTCGGTCGGCACACGCGCCGCTGGCAGCGATGCGGTGACGCCGCTTGAGGCCGAGGTCGTCGAGGTCGACTCGTTTGAAGCGCTGGCCAAGCTGGGCGACAAGGCGCGCGGTCGCATCGTTTTTTTCAACAAGGAAATGGTGCGCAGCCGTGACTTCCAAGGCTATGCCGACGTCGTGGCGCTGCGCGGTCGCGGAGCCGTACGCGCCGCCAAAGCAGGAGCAGTAGCAGCCTTGGTTCGCTCGACGGGAACTGGCTTTCATCGTCAGCCCCACACCGGTTCTTTGCGATACGAAGACGGCACGCCACGAATTCCGGCCGCAGCGCTTTCTGCAGAAGATGCAGAACTTTTGCATCGCCGTTTGCAGGCCGGCGAAGCGGTGCGGGTGCGGCTGCGCATGGGGGCCAAGCTCGACGGAGAAGTCGACTCGTGGAACGTCATCGGTGAAGTGCCCGGTCGCACGCAGCCCGATGAAGTGGTGCTGCTGGGAGCCCATCTGGATTCCTGGGATCTGGGCACCGGCGCACTGGACGACGGTGCTGGCTGCGGCATCGTCTTGGATACCGCGCGTCGCATGGCACACGTGGCAGCGCTCGCTCCGTCGCAGGCGCCGCGGCGTACGGTCCGCGTCGTGCTGTTCATGAATGAAGAACTGGGCCTGTCAGGCGCTCGCGCCTATGCCGAAGCACACCGCGCAGAGCTGCCCAAGCACGTCGCTGCGATGGAAGCCGATTCCGGTGCTGGGGCGCCGTTTGCGTATCGAGTCACCGGTGGCGCCGCGGCGCAGAAGCTGGTGCAGTCGTGGCTGCTG
>JAYRFD010001319.1:0-8561 GCA_041908565.1 Polyangia bacterium
CAGCGCCTTGTCCAAGTCGGCACAGCTATCGAATCGCTGCGTCGGATCTTTGGCCAATAGGCGCGTCACGATCTTGCGCAGCGGCTCGGGCACGTTGCGCGGCAGCTCGGGAGGCGGCTGCGTCAAGTGCGCCATCAACATGCCGCTGATGGTCTGGCTGACAAACGGCACGCTGCCCGTCAGCAGTTCATACATCACGCAGCCAGTTGCGTACTGATCGGCGCGTGCCGTCAGCGGCTGTCCCCCCGACTGTTCGGGAGCCATATACGCCGGCGTCCCCATCACGGCGCCCGTCGCGGTCAGCTTGTGCCCTTGCGATTCATCGATCTGCTTGGCGATGCCGAAGTCCAGCACCTTCACAAACAGCTGACCGCCCGGCGTGTAGCGCATCAAGCGGATGTTGTGCGGCTTGATATCGCGATGAACGATGCCGTGCTGATGCGCTTCTTGCAGCGCCGATGCCAGCTGCCGAACGATGGCAACGACACGCGCCGGAGCCATCGGGCCTTCGCTGGCCACCACATCGGTCAGCTCTTTTCCATCGACAAATTCCATCACCAGAAACGGCATGCCCTCTTCGATGCCGAAGTCCAAGACCTGCGCGATGCTTGGATGCACCAGCTTGGACACCACGGTCGCTTCCCGGTGAAAGCGATCCAGCGCGTCGTTGCTGTGGAAGCCATCGGGTCGCAGCATCTTGATGGCGACCGGCTTTTCCAAGGCCAGCTGCGTGCCGCGAAAGACCACGCCGTGCGCGCCTTGCCCCAGCTCTTTGTCGATGCGGTACTGCCCCTTGAGTGTCCGACCGACCAGCGCCGCCGCGGTGCGGATGCGGGCCAGGCCGGACTCCTTTGCGACCCCTGGCTCTGCCAGGGTGTCAGCGGCTGGATCTGTAGACATCGTCCATAACGTACCGCGACGCTGTCAAATGCTCAATGACTATGGCCGACGCTTTGTGTATACGAGCGGGCCATGCCGAACCAGCCATCCCCAGAACCGTCATTGGAACCGTCATTTTCGTCACATTCTCGTCACAGTTCCTCGTCGATGGGTCAGCCCGGTCCCTTGGCATCGCAGGGCACGCCGCCCCCCCCCAGCTTCGCCGGAGAAGCCATGGAGCTGTCGCTGTCGTTCGACGATGTGCTGCTGATGCCGGGCTATTCGCAGGTGCTGCCATCGGAGTGCCAGGTCGGTACGCAGCTTGGCAGCCTGCAGCTGAAGCTGCCTTTGTTGTCGGCGGCGATGGACACCGTCACCGAATCGCAGACCGCCATCGCGATGGCCTTGTTCGGTGGATTGGGCGTCCTGCATCGCAACTGCACACCCGAAGAGCAAGCGCGCATGGTGCGACGCGTGAAGAAGTTTCAGCACGCCGTCATTCACAGTCCGCTGACGATCAAAGCCAACCAGACGATCGAAGAAGTCCATCAGCTGATCCAAGAGACCGGCGTCACTGGCTTCCCCGTCGTCGATGATCGCGGCGTGCTGGTCGGCATTTGTACCGGACGCGATATTCGCTACGTCACCGATGGCACTGCCAAGGTTGCAGACATCATGTCGACGCCGGTCCACAGCCTGCCGCTTTCGGCGACGCGCGCCGAAGCCGAGGCTTTCTTTCGCAAGTGGAAGCTGGAAAAGCTGCCGCTCGTCGATGGCGAGGGCAAGCTGGGCGGCCTGATCACATCGCGCGACTGGCGCGAATCGGAATCGCATCCGTTTTCGCTGCGCGACTCGCAAGGCAGCCTGATGGTGGCAGCCGCGGTGGGCGTCGGCGAAGAAGGAATGCAGCGCGCCGCCATGCAAGTGGAAGCCGGCGTTGACTGCTTAGTGCTGGACTCGGCCCATGGTCACAGCAGCGGCGTGCTAAGCACGCTGCGCGCCCTGCGCATCCAGTATCCGACCCTGCCGATCATCGGTGGCAACGTTGGTACGGCCGAGGGCGCCTTGGCCTTGATCGAAGCCGGCGCATCCATCGTCAAGATCGGCATGGGTCCCGGATCGATCTGCACGACGCGCGTCGTATCGGGTGTCGGTGTCGCCCAGTGGAGTGCCGTGGTCGAAGTCGCCGAAGCCGTTCGTCAGCGCTATCCGCGCAAAGAAGGCGAGCCCAGAGTCGGCATCATCGCCGACGGTGGCATTCGCTATTCCGGCGACATCACCAAGGCGCTGGCCGCCGGCGCCGATGCCGTGATGATCGGCAGCCTTTTCGCCGGCACCGATGAGAGCCCCGGCGAGATCGTCCTTTACCAAGGTCGCAGCTACAAGTCGTACCGCGGCATGGGATCGCTGGCGGCGATGAAGAAGGGCAGCCGCGATCGCTATCGCCAGCAAGACGTCGATCAGACCGGCAAGCTGGTGCCCGAAGGCGTCGAAGCTCGTGTGCCGTATCGCGGTCCACTGAAACAGGCGGTGGAACAGCTGATGGGCGGTGTGCGGGCCGGCATGGGCTACGTCGGGGCGCGCAACTTGGAAGAGCTTCGACACAAGGCGCGCTTCCGTCGCTTGACGCCCGGCGGTCTGCGCGAAAGCCACGTCCACGATGTCACCATCACGGCAGAAGCGCCGAACTACTCGGGTGCTTCGGGGCAGAGCGGATCATGATTGCCGTTCTCGATTTCGGATCGCAGTACACCCAGCTGATCGCTCGACGCCTGCGCAGTCAGGGCTTCGCCACCGAGGTCTTGTCCGGCCAGACCGCCGCCAGTCAGCTTGGCAAGCGCAGCCCGCGACCCGACGGCATCATCCTTTCCGGATCGCCGGCCAGCGTCGGTCAGGGGCACGATCCCGATCCAGAGATCTTGGATCTGGGCATTCCCATCTTGGGCCTGTGCTTCGGCTATCAGTGGCTGGCCAAGGTGCTGGGCGGCCGCGTCGCGACGGCCGCACATCGCGAATACGGCGCGGCGCAGGTGCAAAAGACGCCGCAGGGGCGAAGCGACCTGCTGACCGCGAAGCTGTCGCCAAACACGCAGGTGTGGATGAGCCACGGCGATTCGGTGGTGGCGCTGCCGCCGGGGGCGACGCTGCTTTTGCAGTCCGGTGGCAAGCCCGCTGCGTTTCGCGTCGAGTCGAGCGGTCCCAAGCACCGCCGCCTGTGGGGTCTGCAGTTTCATCCCGAGGTCTATCACACGCCCGAAGGCAAAGTGCTGCTAGAGGCGTTTGCGCGCGACATCTGTCTGTTGCAGCCGGACTGGAACCTGCGCAGCGAGCTAGAGCACGTGCAAGACCAGCTGCGCAAAGACTTGGTCGATGTGCCGGAAGTGGTCTGCGCTGTCTCGGGCGGCGTCGATTCAACCGTCATGGCTGTGCTGCTGTCGCAGGTCACGCACGTGCGCGCGCTGTTCGTCGATCACGGCTTCTTGCGCGCCTACGATCTGGCCAACCTGCGCCGCGTCTTCGATCACTATCCGACGATTCGCTTGGAAGTCATCGATGCCTCGCAGCGCTTCTGGGGCACGCTGCGGGGCGTCATCGATCCCGAAACCAAGCGCCGCGGCATGGGACGCTTGTTTGTCGAGACCTTCGCCGACCATGTCGGTCACGCGCAGTTTTCGCACCTGGCGCAAGGCACGATCTATTCCGACGTGATCGAGAGCGCCGACAACAAGCTGGCGCGCGCTCACACGATCAAGAGTCATCACAACGTCGGCGGCTTTCCCGACGAATGGAACCGCCTGAAGCTGATCGAGCCGCTGCGCCGCTTCTTCAAAGACGAAGTGCGCGAGATCGGCGCGCTATTGGGCATCGATCCATACATCCTGCACCAGCATCCGTTCCCCGGTCCGGGCCTGGCCATTCGCTGCCTGGGCACGCTAGAGCCCGAGCGCATCGAGATCCTGCGCCGCGCCGACGCCATCTTCCACGAAGAGCTTCTGGCGCGGAACCTGTACGACCGCACGTGGCAGGCCTTCGTGGTCTTGCTGCCGGTGCGCAGCGTCGGGGTCATGGGCGACAGCCGCAGCTATGAATCGGCGCTGTGCATTCGCGCGGTGTCCTCCGTCGATGCCATGACCGCTGAAGCCAGCGAGCTACCGCTTTCCGATCTGAAAGCCATCGCCAGCCGCTTGGTCAACGAAGTCGCCGGCATCAACCGCGTCGTCTACGACCTGACATCGAAGCCACCCGGCACTATCGAGTGGGAATAGTCGATCCGCGCCGTCGCTTGCGCGGCCGCTGACAACGCAGGCGGCCGCGCCGATGCAGCAGGTGAAGGCCGCAGAGCCCGAACAACGGTCTGCGTCCGCCGAGCCGCTCCCGACGAGATCGCTAGACGATGACGCCCGTCGATGACGCCAGAAGATCTGCGGCCCACGCTCTGCGACCCACGCGCCGGGCGCGCTAGGCCGACAGAGCCAGGGGCTGCGACTGCGAATCGGTGCCGCGCTGGCGTAGGTCGTCGACGTGCGGGCCGGCGGCGATCAGAAGCTCTGCCACTTTGCCGCGGCGGTCGGCCCGGCTGTTGATGGCGCGTGATGCCATCACCTGTTCGACGTGCAGGTCCGCGTGATCGTAGATGTCATAGATCAGCGGCGCCGACGAATTCGAAACCAGGATGTGCACACCGCGCGATCCCAGCCGGCGCACCAAGGCGCCCAACTGACGCTGCGCTTCATCGTCGAAGCCGCCGCGGCTGTACGACGTGAACGACGCCGTGCGCGACAGCGGGGCATAGGGCGGATCCAGGTACACGAAGTCGCCCGGTTCGACGCAGTCATTCAGGTCGGCAAACGAGGCTTGTTCGATGCAGACACCGCGCAGAGCGCGGCTGGATGCGCGCAGATCGTTTTCACGCAGGATCTGCAGATTGCGATAGCGGCCAAACGGAACATTGAAGCGGCCATCGCGGTTTTCCCGGAACAATCCATTAAAACAGGTGCGGTTCAGATACAGCAGCCGGGCGGCGCGCTGAACCGGATCAAGCGACAGCGGATCTTGCGCGCGAATTTCGTAATAAAAATCCTCTTCATTGCGAAAGGCGCCCAGCAGAACAATCAGCGTCTCTACGCGGTCGCGGACGACCTGATAGGCATTCACCAGCTCGGGATTGATATCGGCAAGCCGTGCCCCTTGCGGCAGAAGCTGGCGCCCACGCAGCGCGAAGAACAGGGCTCCACCGCCGACAAACGGCTCATGATAGCGGCGGAAGGACCGCGGCACGCGCGACAGAAGCTGGGGCAGAAGCTGACGCTTGCCGCCCGCCCACTTCACAAACGGTCGCGGCTCAATTTCCGCAAAGCTTGGATCCTGGGACTGGCGAAGGGCCCGCATCGACTGCCGCGTAGCATTGGGGGGTAATATCGACGGTTCGCCAGGGGCGAGCGCAGGGTTCAATACCGGGTTTGATACCCTTGGATGGCGCTCTGTGGATTGCGCAAAGATCGGCACACAAGAGATGCTGCCGTGCAGGGATCGCCAGAGCAAATTTTTTGAAAAAATTTCCGCGCAGGCAAGTCGACACAAGTCGACAAAGGGGGCAGCGACGCAATAAGCAGACAGGATCAGGGACGTGCCACGGGCGTGCTACGGGCGTTGTGCGGGACTGATCGCCGGCGCGCAGTCCTTCAGTCGCGCTGTGGATCGGGCGACTCGGTGGCCTGCGCAGGGTCGTGCAGCGTCACCACAAACAGGGCCCCCGCACCATCGTCCGGATCGCGCACCGTGACATGGCCGCCATGGGCCGTGGCGACCGCTTGCACAATCGACAGGCCAAGCCCGGTGCTGGGCGGCGCACCCGGCGGGCGCTGGCTGAAGAAGCGGCGAAAGATCTTGCCGCGATTGCCGGCTGACACACCCGGCCCGAAGTCGCGCACGCAGGTGGTCACGGTGTCGCCGTCGCGGGTTGCGCGCACGATGATCTCGCGTCGGGTCGACGGCTGCAAGAGCGCGTTGTCGAGCAGGTTGCGCAGAAGCTCTTCCCAGCGCAGAGCCACCATGGCCACGTCGCCGACATCGGGCGGGCAGTCCAGCGTCAGCGTCACATCGGCATAGCGCGGATCGCGGCGATAGTCGGACAGGATGTCCCGCAGAAGCTCGGCGTACACGACGCGCTCGCGCGGCTCGTCCTGCAGCTTTTCTTCCAGGCGCAAAAGCGACAGCAGCGAATCCAAGGATCGCCGAAGACGCGCCACCGCTTCTTGGATGTGTTCGCTGATCATGCTGGCGCGCTCGCCGGGTGCATCGGCGGTCGATGTGGCCAGAAGCTCTGCCGAGGCCGCGATGGTCGACAAGGGGTTCTTGAATTCGTGCGCGACATCGGCGCCTAGCTCGGCCGTCGTGCGGCGGCGGGTCTCTAGCGCGTCGGTCAGCGCAGCGATGGCGCGGGCCAGTTCACCCAGCTCGTCTCGACGCGAAAGCAGGTGTGCGTCGCCCAAGGGTTCCTTGGGATACCGTCGCGCGGCGCGGGCCATGCGTTCAAGCGGGTGCAGCAGGTGGCGACTTAAGAACATGCCCAGAAGCAGCGCGAAGACGCTCTGGTACAGCACCAGCTTCAGCAGCTCATGACGGACCAGGAACAGCTGTCGCAGACCTCGACGCGACCCACGCGCGACATAGATCGCCGACCCGCGCGAAAGCGGCGCCGCGACATGCACCAAGACCGCTTGGCCGCTGCTGGACTGACGCAGGGCTGTGGCTGTGCTGCCGGCCAGGGCTCGCTGCACTTCGGTGCGCGTGGCGATGGGCTCTAGCTCGCGATCAAGCTCGGCCAGATCCAAGGTCTGCGGCGCTGCCCACAGGCCGCCCAGCAAGCGTTCCGACAAGCGCCCCAGGTACGACGCATCCAGCGCATCCAGGCCACTTGAAGATCGCCGCCGCACGCTGCCGTCGCCGTCCAGAAGATAGACCAGCGCGCGCTGGTCGCGTCCCAGCGCATCCAGCATCGTCTGCAGATCCGGCGAGCCCTTGGCCGCGGGCGCTGCATCGAAGATCGGGCGCACTTGGGCGATCAAGGCAAGCAGATCGCGCCGCATCTTCCACACGATGGTCGCCTCGTACGCGTAGGAAAAGCCCAGCAGAAACAGGGGCAGCGCGATCAGCAGCAGGCAGCTGATCGCCAGCACCGCGCGCGCCGAACGCAAACGACCCAGAAGCCCGGTCATGCGCGATACCGATAGCCGACGCCGAAGACCGTTTCGATCTCATCGAAGGCTGGATCCAGGGCGGTGATCTTCTTGCGAATGCGGCGGATGAAGGTGTCGATCGTGCGGTCGGTCACCGCGACATCGGTGCCGCGCGCCAAGTCCAACAGTCGTTCGCGCGACAGCACCAGACCCAGGTTTTCGGCCAAGGCCAAAAGCACCTGAAACTCCGACGCAGTCAGCACCACCGGCTGGCCTTTCCACTGCACCAAGAAGCGCCCGCGATCCAGCAGAAGATCGCGAACGACAACGGGCGCGGGGGCCGCAACTGGAGGCGCCGCTGAAGCTTGTGCGGGACGGGTGGGCGATGGATCTGGAATCGCTTCGGTGTGACGTTCCAAGCGGCGATCGATGGCGCGGATGCGCGCGCACAGCTCACGCGTGCTGAACGGCTTGGTGATGTAGTCATCGGCGCCCATGTCCAGACCCGTGACGCGATCGACTTCTTCGGCGCGCGAAGTCAGAAGCACGATCGGCGTGCTGAAGCGTCGACGCAGGCGTCGGCACAGCTCGAGCCCGTCCATTTCGGGCAGCAGCACATCCAAGATGGCCAGGTCCGGCGGATCCGCTTCGAAGCGACGCAGGCCTTCCAGTCCCGTCGCGACCGTGGTGACGGCGAAGCCTTCTTCGGTCAGCGCGGCCTGCAGGATGCGGCACAGCGCTGCGTCATCATCGACAAGAAGCAAGCGACGGATCATCGACGTACCGTATCAAAAACGTCGGGCATCTGTCTTTGTCGGCGGCCCGCTGCGCGCTGCGATTGGCGCGCGGTTGGCCTTGGACTTCGTGGGCTGGGGCCGACGATCCTTGCGCGAAGCAGCCCGCGGTCTGGCGCCCGATCACACCCTTCAGGCGGCGCTTCAACCGGCGCTGCGTGATGAATCACAGATCGCCCCAGCGCTGGCTGCGCAGCCACGCGGCATAGACGCCGCGATACGGATGGAAGCCGTGGCGCATCATGTCGGCGAAGGCGGCATCTGGCGACCCGCCTTGACGCACGCGATACAGCGCAACGATGAGTCCGGTGCGATCTTCGCCGTGTGTGCAGTGGATCAAAAGCGGCTTGGGACTGGTCGCGATGGCGTCGACGATCTGCGACAGCTGCTGCGGGGTTGGCTCGCGCAGGACATCCAGCGGGAAGTGCCGCACGGCGACGCCAGGTGGTGCCGGATCGCTGCCGCGGTTCAGCTTGATGATCGTGCGAATGCCATAGCGCGTCGTCAGCCGCTGCAGCTGTTCTGCAGAGGGCTGGCCGGATCGATAGATCTCGCCGTCCACTCGATCGAAGCGCCGCAGAGGAAAGGCATCCAGCGTTGGACCGGACGGCGGCGTTGGATACAGCGCGGCGCAGCCCGTGGTGCCCAGAAGCATGGACGCCAGACAACAGACCAAGAATCGCGGCCAGGCCCGCGGGCGGATTGGGCG
>JAYRFD010001320.1:0-2105 GCA_041908565.1 Polyangia bacterium
GCGCTTTTCAGCGCGCGTTGGCTTGCGCATCCGCTTCTTGCAGGGCATCGCGCGACTGACGCTGCTCGGTGAGGTCTTCATAGGACACGCTCAGCAAGGACTCGTCTCTGAGCACCAAGGGTCGAATAGACGCCAGCAGCACGCGACGCTGTCCATCGGGGCGCTGCAGCTCAAACGGCATGCCTTGCGCCACGCCGCTTGTGCGCATCTGCTCTGCGGCTCGCTGCCGCGCCTCTGCCTCGGCCTGCAGGCCCAGCTGGACGGACGTCTTGCCCAGGATGGCGGATCGCGGCGTTCCCGTCAGATTGACGAAGGCCTGGTTCACATCGACGTAGCTTCCATCGACGGCGTTCACCAAGGCCTGCGCCACCGGATTCAGATCAAAGCTGGCGCGAAGGACATGCGCTGTTCGCTCTAGGTGTGCAATACGCTGCCGTAGCCTCGCATTCTCCTCGTGAAGCGAACTGCCATCCTCCGTGGCCACCTCCGCCATCCCCATAAGGTAGTGGAAAGCCACATCCAGATGTACTGATTCCGTAACTCCACGGGATGCAACCCAAACTGCGACCCGTACCCGTCGTGCCAGGTCGCGCCGGGTTGCGCCAGATTAGGCCGGGTTGCGATCCAAGCAGCCTGCGAGCGATCGCCTAAGCCAAGGTTCCAGCAACCAAGCGACGCGTGTTTACGCGTTCACTTGGCTACCCCAACGCGGACCCAACGCGGACCCAATGCAGATCCAACGCCGCTTCAGCGGTTCTTCCGTCCCGACGATCCACGCGTGGGCAACGCTCGCTGCAGCCGCTTGACGGCTTCAAGTTGTTCGGTCTCGTTCAAGCAGGCAAAGCCCAGGCGCAGATGGGAAAGTGCCGCCCCGCCAAAGTCGAAGCGCCGCCCTGGCTGAAACAGCACGCCGTGGGCTCGCGCGGCTTCCTGCCACGCATCGACGTCGATGCCGTCGGTCGCCTGTGCCCACAAGGCCATGCCCCCCGGTGGCAGCTGAAAGGTCAACACATCGCCCAGATGCTTTTGCAAAAGCTCAGCCAAGCGCAGACGTCGGGCGGCGTATACGCGTCGACAGCGCCAGGCATGACGTTCGACTTCGCCGTCTTCGATTAGCTCGGCCACCGCACGCTGCACACCGTGATCACCTTGGCGATCGATCAGCACACGCAGTGCACTTAGCCGAGACAGCAGCGCCGCGGGCGCCCACACAAAGCCGATCCGCAGCCCCGGAGCCAGCAGCTTCGACAGCGTCCCGATATAGACCACAACCCCCGCTGTATCGACGCTGGCCAGCGGCAGCACGGGCCGGCCTTCATAGTGAAACTCATGGTCGTAGTCGTCTTCCAAGATCGCGATGCGGTGCTGACGCGCCAGGTCCAATAGCTGCAGCCGGCGCCCCGGAGGCAGCATCGCCGTCGTCGGATACTGATGGTGCGGGGTCAGATAGATCGCCCGCAGCGATCGTCGACTGATCAGCTGGGCCAGCGCAGCGACATCCAGGCCGGCTCCATCGACCGGCACCGGGATCAGCTCGGCCCCTCCTTGGCGCAGGGCATCCCAGGCTGGCGGGTATCCCAAGGACTCGACGGCCACCGCGTCACCGGGCCGCAGTAAGGTACGCGCCAGCAGATACAGCGCCATCTGGCTGCCGCGCGTGATCAGAAGCGATCCCGCATCGCCGTGCAGCCCACGCCGCTCGGCCAGCAAGCGCATCAAGGCCCCGCGCAGCACGACGTCGCCCATCGGATCGTCGTAGCGCAGAAGCTCTCCACTGCGTGCCTGCACCACCCGTCGATAGGCCCGCGCCAGCGCGGCGCTGGGCAGCAAGCGCAGATCCGGAACACCGCCCAAAAGCGCCAGCGTTCCCGGCGGGATCGCCTCGACGCTCACCGCGTGTGGGCTGCCGGCCCCTTCAGGCAACGAAAACCCCAGGCGAGCCGGCCCGGCCCCCGCGCTTCCGCGACGTCCGCTGGCTGCTTTCCGACCCGATCCCGTCGGCAGATCACGCGCCACAAACGTGCCGCGACATGGGGCCACCTGCAGCCAGCCCTGGGCGGTTAGTTCAGCCAGGGCTGCCAGCACCGTGTTGCGATGCACCCCCA
>JAYRFD010001321.1:0-9327 GCA_041908565.1 Polyangia bacterium
CCCAGCGTGCCGCGGTTGCGCACCTGTGCATCGCCGATGTGATCGGCCAAGCGCGCAAGGCCGGGAATCGCCCGGTTCACATCCGGAGACGTCGCCACTTCGGCATGGCGCACGCCTGCACCAATCACCAGCGAGCCACCCGCGACGCGAATGCCGCGAAGCTCCGCGATGCCCGACAGCGAGATCAGATCGCTGGGATCCGCCATATCCAGCTTCAGCACCGGCAGCAGGCTCTGCCCACCGGACAGCAGCTTGCCCTGCGAGTGCTTGCGAAGAAGGCTTACAGCCTCGGCCACCGACGCCGGGCGATGGAAGTTAAAGTCACGCATGTTCCGTTCTCCCTGGTCGATGGTGGTTAGTGCTGGCCTTGGGCTTTGGCGTTCTTGATCGCCCGCCACACTTTTTCTGGCGTCGCCGGCATGCTGATGTCGCGCACTCCCAAAGGCGACAGCGCATCGACGATCGCGTTGATGACAGCGGGCGGGACGCCGATGGCACCGACCTCGCCGACGCCCTTGGAGCCCAGCGGATTGTGGGTGCAGGCCGTCACGTGGTTGCCAACCTTGAAGAACGGAAAGTCCGCGGCGCGCGGCATGCCGTAGTTCAAGTAAGACCCGGTCAATAGCTGGCCGCTTTCGTCGTACTGCGCTTCTTCAAACAGCGCCTGACCAATGCCTTGGGCCAAGCCACCGTGCATCTGACCGTCGACGATCATTGGATTGATGACCTTGCCCACGTCATCGGCCGCCACGACGTTTTCCAGCGATACGACGCCGGTTTCGGGATCGATCTCCACTTCGATGGCGTGGCAGCCCGCCGGGAAGGTGAAGTTCTTCGGGTCGTAAAAGGCCGACTCTTCCAAGCCCGGCTCGACTTTTTCGATCGGGTAGTTGTGCGGCACGTAGGCGGCGAAGGCGACCTCGCCAATCGACTTGCTGCGGTTGGTGCCGACGACGGTGAACTTGCCGGCGGCAAACTCGATGTCGGCTTCCGATGCTTCCAGAAGATGCGCCGCGATCTTTCTGCCCTTGGCGATGATCTTGTCCGTGGCCTTGACGATGGCAGACCCACCAACGGCTAACGAGCGCGATCCATACGTGCCCATGCCAAACGGAATGCGCGCGGTGTCACCGTGCACCACTTCCACGGCATCGACCGCGACGCCAAGCTGTTCCGCCACGATCTGCGCGAAGGTCGTTTCGTGTCCTTGGCCATGGCTGTGCGTTCCGGTGAACACCGTCACGCTGCCTGTCGGGTGCATGCGCACCGTCGCCGATTCGTAAAGACCAGCGCGCGCACCCAAGGCGCCGGCCACGGCCGATGGCGCGATGCCGCAGGCTTCGACATAGGTCGAAAAGCCAATGCCGCGCAGCTTGCCGCGCGCCTTCGATGCCTCTTTCCTGGCGGGATATCCGGCGTAGTCGACCGCCTTCAGCGCCATGTCCAGCGTCGCGTGATAGTCGCCGGAGTCGTATTCCAGCGCGACCGGCGTCTTGTACGGGAACTGCGTGATGAAGTTCTTGCGACGGATTTCCAGCCGATCCATGCCCAGCTCAAACGCGGCCTTATCGACCAAGCGTTCCAGCAGATACGCGGCTTCGGGACGACCCGCGCCACGATAGGCATCGACCGGCACGGTGTTGGTAAAGATCGACTTCACTTCGACATAGATGGCCGGCGTGGTGTAACAGCCCGCCATCAGTGTCGCCGAAAGATAGGTCGGCACCGACGATGCGAACGTGTTCAGATAGGCGCCCATGTTCGCTTCGCTTTGCACGTGCAGGCCCAGGAAGCGACCGTCTTTGTCGACTCCCAGACGCGCCCGCATGCGGACATCGCGGCCGTGCGCATCGCTCATGAACGACTCGGATCGCTCGGCGGTCCACTTGATCGGGCGCCCGATCTTGCGCGACGCCCACACCACCAGCGCCTCTTCCGCGTAGTGGAAGATCTTCGATCCAAAGCCACCACCCACGTCGGGAGCCACGACGCGCAGCCGATGCTCTGGTAGGCCCAACACAAAGGCGCCCAACAACAGGCGAATCAGGTGCGGGTTCTGAGTGGACGTGTACAGCGTGTAGCTGTCCGTCGCGTATTCATAGTGACCAATCGCCGATCGCGGCTCGATGGCGTTGGGAATCAGTCGGTTGTGATAGACATCGATGTCGACGATCTTGTGCGCCGCTTTCAGCGCATTTTCCGTCGCTGTTTGGTCGCCCAGGTGCCAGTCGTAACAGACGTTGCCGGGGGCTTGATCCCAGACCTGCGGCGCGCCCTGCTTCTGCGCGGCGGCAAGCGACGCAGCAGCAGGCAGTGGTTCGTAGTCGACGTCGATTAGCGCCAGCGCTGCGCGGGCTTGGGCGCGCGTCTCGGCCACCACCAGCGCGACCTGATCACCGACGTGACGCGCACGATCCGCGACCAGAATCGCATGCGGCGGCTCGACCATGTTCGAGCCGTCCTTGTTCTTGACCAGCCAGCCGCAGGGCAGCCCGCCGACCTTGTCCGCCGCGACATCTTGGCCGGTAAAAACAGCAATGACGCCCGGCGCCGCCAAGGCAGCCGCCGTGTTGATCGACAGGATGCGCGCATGAGCATGCGGAGATCGCAGGATCGCCGCGTGCGTCATTCCCGGCAGGACGATGTCATCGGTATATCGCCCCTGCCCGGTAATGAAGCGCCGGTCCTCGCGGCGAGTCAGCGGCTGACCGATCGGCCCCTGCGTCGGTGTCGTCGGATTGGTCGCGCTCATGGCCGGCCCTCCTTGTTCGACTGCGCCATGCGATCGCGGCAGGTCAGCACGGCCTTGACGATGTTGTGATAGCCCGTGCAGCGGCAGATGTTGCCTTCCAGCCACTCGCGCACTTGGTGCTCATCGGCCTGCGGATTCTGCTTCAGGCAGTCGACCGCCGACATGATCATGCCGGTCGTGCAGAAGCCGCACTGCAGACCATGGCAGCTTTGAAACGCCTCTTGCATCGGATGCAGGCGTCCGCTGGGCGAAAGGCCTTCGATGGTGGTGACCTCGGCGCCTTGCGCTTCGACCGCCAGCATCGTGCAGCTTTTCACAGATCGACCGTCGACAAACACCGTGCATGCTCCGCACTGGCTGGTGTCGCAGCCGACGTGCGTACCGGTGAGCAATAGCTGCTCTCGCAGTAGCTCAACCAGCAGCGTGCGCGGTGCGGCGTCTACCGTCACCTGCTTTCCGTTGACTTTCAGCGTGATGGCGCCCATTGGACCTCCCATAGCAGCGAGCCTGACTGTGGAGACTTGCGAAGTGGGCCCAGTATAGGCAATTCGCCCCGGAACCTGGGGAGCAAAGATGCCCCCGCGGTCCATCGGCACACCGACCTGATTGGCGGATCCAGCGATAGGCCAAGCCCCATGCCCAGGTAAGCAGGTCCACCCCGACGGACAATCCCCCGTACCGGACTGTGACGATTGGGCATCAGACTACGCAAACTCTTGCCAGGCGCTGCGAAAACACAGACCATCGCGACCCAACCAACGCCAAGGAGTCCGTCATGATCTGGTCGCTTCTCCGTCGCTCGGTTGTACCCTTTGTCTCGGCCTGTGCGCTGTTGTCCATCGCGGCCTGTGGCCAGCCAGAAGTCGAAGCTGGGGATCAGGCACAGCTTCGCCAAGGCGAGCTACAGCCCGAATTCTGGCTGGGCACCACGCAGCGCGTGCGGCTGATGGCCGCCAACATCAGCTCTGGCAACAAGCAGAGCTATGACCCCGGGGAAGGCATCCGCATCTTCCAGGGAATCAAGCCCGACGTGGTGATGATTCAAGAGTTCAACTACCGATCGAATTCCAGCGCCGACATTCGCGGCTTTGTCGATTCGACCTTCGGCGCGTCCTTCGCGTACTACCGCGAGGGTGGCGCCCAGATTCCAAACGGCGTGATCAGCCGCTATCCCATCATCGATTCCGGCGAATGGGACGATGGCCAGGTGTCCAATCGGGACTTCGCCTGGGCTCGCATCGACATCCCCGGCCCCGTCGATCTGTGGGCGGTCAGCGTCCATCTTTTGACGTCCGGTTCCGGCAAGCGGAAGGCCGAAGCCAGCGAGCTTGCCAGCTACATCGCCGCCAAAATTCCAGCCGGTGACTACGTCGCCATCGGCGGTGACTTCAACACCGATACGCGCACCGAAGCCGCGCTGGGGACCTTGGCCAGCACGGTCGTAACCAGCAACCCACCGCCGGCCGACTCGACGGGCAACAGCAACACCAATGCCTCGCGCGGGAAGCCGTATGACTGGGTGTTGGCCGATCCCGACTTGGATGCGCACAAGACCGCCACCGTCATTGGCAGCAGCACCTTCGGCAACGGGCTGGTCGTCGATACGCGCCGCTATTCGCCAATTTCAGAGATCGCCCCCGCCGTCAGCAGCGACAGCGCCGCGACCAACATGCAGCACATGGCGATCGTCCGCGACTTCCTGATTCCCACCGACGCCCCCACCGTCCGCTAACCGCACGTCCCTATCCTCCGACGGCAGGCCACCTGCCGTCGGACCCGACTGATTCTTCAGCGCAGCCTGCCGTTTCTTACCTTGGCCTTCAGCGCGCGTCGCGGCCGGGCAGCGCGCTTACTTCGATGCCATCGAATTCGATGTACGCGTAGTCGCCGCTCGGAGCGGCGTAGCGCGCCTCGCCACGTGAGGCCAAGCGATACGGCCCCATCGCGCGATAGTCCGAAATCGGCGTCGACCACCGCTGCCGCTGCAGAGTCTTGCCGTCTTCACCAAGCGAAGGACGATCGTCAGACCAGAAGTTGGCCAGTCGTCCCGCGTCGTCGAAGACCAGCGCCGCGCGAACCGTGTGCGGGCCGTTGGTATACGTCGCTTCGACGGTGTGATCGTCGACTTCGCGCCAGCGAATTGCCGGATCAAGCAGACTCCACGGCGCCATGATGCACATGTCGTTCAGCACGGTGACGGTCTCTGTCGCCGTTAGCTCGGCACCGCGCAGGCTGACGACCGGCAGCATCGACAGCAGGCGGATGCGCATGCTGGCGTCGGACTCGCCATAGGCATGCAGGCCGTCGATCGGCAGCCCAGCGCGCGTCGCTTCCATCCAGAAGTAGCGCCGCGGCGGACCGAAGAAGCTGTGCTGCTCGGCGACAAACGGCATCCACGGCGCCGTGGCCGAGCCGCGAATGCGCCCCTTCATGCGCGTGCGAAACCCCATCGCACGGGGCGCACCGACGACTCCCGCCGCACGCATGTATCGCTGAACTTGGGCAGGCAGCGGGGCCAGATCGGCTTCTGTGATCACGGTCGGCGGCGCACTGCTGGACACCGAAGCCATGCCCTCGCGCACCAGCCCTTCATACTCCGCCCGCAGACCGAAGGGCCCCCTTGCGAAAGCGCCGTACACCGTCGCGGCCAGCAAAAGCAGGTTGGCGATGGAGCCGAAGCGCGCATCGCTCCACGACGACACGATGACAAGCTGCGAAACGACGACGGCGATGGCGCCAAGCAGCCAGAACCAGCGCGGCGCCACAAACTGCGAAAGCGTCGCGGCGAGGATCAGGATGGACGCCGCCAGCCACAGCGCACCCATCGGACGCGAGATCGGAACCTTCAGCTGATCGAACGACGCCAGCCCGAAGCCCTTCGCGAAGCCCATCAGATGGATCAGCGCGTGCAAAGAAAAGACGACCGAAAGCACGATGCGAGTCATAGCGGGGCGATCTTGGATCAAGTCACTGCGCCTTGTGTAGCCGATGAATCCCACACAGCGGGATCCCAGACGGAGACGACACCCCTTCCACGACACCGATGATCTTCAGCCCTTCCGCGGCAAGCGCCTGCGGCGATGCAGCGGCGGCACGTCGACCCGCCGAGCGACAGACCGCAGGACAGGCGCACGGGCCAACCATGCGCGCCGTCCGAGTGATCTTCGCGACGCTGCTACCGGCCTGGACGCACCTGCATACACAAATGGGCTTTCGAATCCGTGGCCTGCCCTATCTACAGCGTCGGCTAGAGCGGGGCGTTGGTTTGCTTCAGCTCTTTAGGAATCGCGAAGTCCCAGGCGGCGACAAGCTGTTCGACGGGTCGGTCCGTGATGGGATCGGCGTGCGCCACCAAGACCCGCTGCAGGGGCAGCGCGCGCAGGCGGGCGATCGAATCCGCCGCGGCCGCATTGGCCCGCGTGTTCCATCGGACATCTGGCGGCGTCCCGACTTTTTCATAGCGTCCCCAGATGCGGGCCGCGAAGCGCCAGGTGAAGTGGTCGCGCGCGCAGGCGGACATCAGCAGATCGGCAGCGATCAGCGATCCGCTGGCTTCGTGAAAGAAGACCGTCTCGTCCAGAAATGGCACGCCTTGGATGTCCATGGGGATCAGGCCAGGTGTCGCGCCGACATAATCCGGATCGTCGGTGCTCATGGCCACGCGGACCCGCGGGTTGCGCGCTTCGGCAGACTTTCGCCCCACGACGACGGCCTTGGGATAGCGTGCAGCCGTGGCCGGAGCCTGCAGGTGATGGAAGCGATTGGGCACGACGATCCAGCGCACATCCCCCAGCGCATCCAGCGCCGCGCAAAACTCATCGGAGGGAGGCCCCGGGCTGTGCACCCACAGGGCATTCCCCGGCAGCCGTACCACGGTCGTTCGTGAGCGCAGGCGAACACCGCTAAACCAGACCGGACGCTCGCTGGCCCAAATCGCATCCGGCACCACGACATCCAAGAGACTTTGAGCAGTCACCCAGTTAGCGTACCCGCGTTGTCGAGCCTGCCGCAGAGATTCTGCGGCGCGCATCGGGGCGCTGGTTCGCGCAACTTCACGGCCAGCCGCAAAGCGCCGACTGGACGCAAGTTCCCGTCGCTGCGCCTAGCCTTCACCCGCAGCTGACGTGGTCTTCACCGCAGCGGCCGCGAAATCGATGGGATGCGCGGTACGATACCTTCGGGCCTTTGTGAGTATCGACAACACACGATCGGATGTTGGCGGTCGCTGGGCGGTGTGACCGCCGCGAATCAATCCAAGCAGGAACGGAGCGATGCATGGGGGAACGTCTTCGCAGGTTTCTTGGTGGCCTGGTGCCCGCCGTTCCAGAGTCGTATTTCAGCGAACGAGCGGCGTCTCATTCCCAGCGTGCCTGGGTGATGCTGCTGTACATCCTCTTTGTCTACAGCCCGTTTTATGGCCTGGATGTCGTCGCCTATCCACAGCACGCGTCGGTCTTTGGCGCGCTGCGGCTGGTGGGTGTAGCCGCCGCGCTGCTGGGGCTGCTGCTGGGTCGTCACCGCCCGTCGCTGCGCACGACCCTGGCGGTTGTTAGCTATGCCTGGGCGACGCTCTCCGTTTCGACGATGACCGTTCTTACGGAAGGCTTTGGTTCGAACTATCTGGTCGGGGTTGTGCTGTGCTTCGCTGCCGGGTCGACGATCGAGCTGCTGACGCCGCTCGGCTTCTTTGCGCTGGGGCTTGGCGTGGTGGTCTATCACCTGACGGCGAACGCGATCTTCGATCACAACATAGTCCGCGGAGAGATCGCCTGGGCGGCGTTCATGCTGAGCGGAGCACTGCTTCTGTGCAGCGTGGCGGCCGTGCTGATCGATGAACAGCGGCGACGGCTGTTTCTTGCCAAGTTCGATCTGGACGCCAAGAACCGCGAGCTTGAGAACAATCATCGCGAGCTACGCGATTCGTACCGCCAAGCCGACCGCATCTTCGCTGCGCTTGCCGAAGCGCTTGAAGGGACAACCCTTGACGACAAGTATCGGCTCGACGAACAAGTCGGGCAGGGAGGCTTCGGTGCCGTCTATCGCGCAACCGACCTGGCAAGTGGCACGGTGGTGGCCGTCAAAGTGTTCCGTCCACAAGTCGGCAACGAGTCGCTCTTGGCGCTGAAGCGCTTCCAGCAGGAAGGGGCGTCCGCCCAGCGCGTCAACCACCAGAACGCGATCAATGTCTTTGGCTCGGGCGTATCGGCAGACGGCATTGCGTACATCGTCATGGAGCTACTCGAAGGACACCCGCTCTCGGTTGAGCTTCGCGACAAAGGCCGCTTGTCCGTATCGCGAAGCTGTCACATTGCACACTCGATCGCGCTGGCGCTGGCCGCTGCGCATCGGGCTGGCATCGTGCATCGCGACGTAAAGCCCGAGAACATCTTTCTGCACCGAGCCGGTGACGACGAAGTCGTCAAGGTGCTGGACTTCGGCGCTGCCAAGCGGCACCAGGGCGAAGATGCGCCCACCGCGACCATGACCGGCGTGATTGGCACCCCGATCTACATGGCTCCCGAGCGCTTCGACAGCGGCGAGTGCGATGGCCGCGCCGATGTCTACAGCCTGGGCATCTTGTTCTATCAAATGCTGGCGGGACGCCTGCCGTTTACGACCGAAGAAGGCGAGATCTGGTCGCTGGTGTCCAAGCACAAACACACGCCGCCACCACCGCTACACGTCGAAGGGGACGCGATTCCGTCATCCGTTGCTGCACTGTGTCTGCGGGCTCTGGCCAAGCAGCCGCAAGACCGCCCCAGCGCCGAAGAGCTTGCGCGCGAGCTCACGGCGCTGGAGGGGAGTCGAGCAGAAAGCTAGACACCTCGCGATCAAAGCGCGCTGTGTCTTCCAACATCGGCATGTGCCCGCAGTCGTCAAAGACGACCATGCGGCCTCGCGAAAGCCGCGGCAACGCCTGCTCACCATGCTCGACTGGAATCACTCGATCCAAGCGTCCCCAAAGCAACAGAACCGGCATGCTGAGCTGCGACAGCAGCTCGCGCTGATCGATCCGCCGCTGCCCCTGCGTCAGCGCGCCGGCCCCACGAACAATGCTCAACGTCGTCGCCCGATGCCATGCAGCGCTGGCTTTGTGCAGTGCCGCCCGCAGGAAGTCCTTCGACGCCTGCTTCGGATGCGCGGTGTACAGCCAGCGATACAGAATCTGCATCGTCAGCCAGTTGGGATAAATCAGAAGCTCCCCCAGGCCGGGGACCCCAAGCAGGCGCATCAGCCAGTGAACGTCCGGCCCCAAGCTCGCCGAAGCGACCAAGATCAACTTCGAAAACCGCTGCGGGGAACGCGCCGCCGCGGCGATGACTGCCGCACCTCCCAGTGACCAACCAAGGACCGCGGCTTCGGGCAGCGATACCGCATCCAGAAAGCCCAGCACAAAGGTCGCAAGCGATTCCAGATCGTGGGCAGGACGCGGCGATGGCGGCGTCTGTCCCCAGCCCGGCAGATCCGGTGCATAGACCCGGAAGCGCGATGCCAGCGCAGCATAGTTGGCGGAAAACGATGCACTGCTTTCGCCGAGTCCGTGGATCAACAGCAGCGGCGGGCCGTCGCCACCC
>JAYRFD010001322.1:0-5250 GCA_041908565.1 Polyangia bacterium
GGCGTTGTTGATCAGCAGGTCGATGTGCAGGTTGCCCATCGCTCCCGCCAATAGCTCGACGCTGCGATCGTCGGTGACATCAAGCTGCATCACACGCAGGCGATCGCCGTAGTGATCAATGAGTGCCGAAAGCTCGGTGGCGCTGCTGGGCTCACGCGCGGTGGCGATCACATCGGCGCCGCGGGCCAGCCACTGTTTCACGAACTCCAGACCGATCCCGCGACTGGCACCTGTCACCAGGACCGTCTGGATGGGAGGATGACTAGGACCTTCGCTTTGATTGTCGTCCATCACTTTGGTTGTAGGGCAGGCGTTGGCCGAGATGCAAGCGCTAGCTCGATCCGATGCCGAAGCCCACTGCAAAACCGGGCAGCCTTGTCGTCGGTGCTAGGGCTCGCGGCTTTTGCCCTATCCGCTGCGTCGCTTCGGCGTTCTTATGGACTAGCTGTTGCCGACGCGTTCTGCTTCGTCGTCGAGGTATGCGAAGGTGCGGACAAGACGAAGGATTTGGTCACGCTGGCCCGGGGTTAGGTCGACAAACTTCAGACCCATGCCCGGCTGCCTTCCCTGTTCGCCATCTTCGCGAGGCGGGTTGATCCAGATCACCTGGGCTTCCAAGTCCAGCGCCGGCCCACCCGGAGGGCTGAAGCGCAGGTTCAAGCGCTTGCCTGGCGGCTCGGGCTGCGGCGTGCGCACGAAGATGCCCATGGCGCTGATGTCCGAGATGTACGCGAACAAGAACGTGTCACTGCCGCGATAGTCGACGGACCAGTTGACGGTCACCCGCTCGTGCTGGCGGCGATCGATGCCGGTCCTGCGCTCGGGCCCGCTGGGGCGATCGTCATTGCTGCGACGGTCACGGGCCAACATTGGGATCTTGCTATTCATTCCGCCGTCCTTGCCATCGTTGCTGAGTCACTGCGCTGGGTCACTGCGCTGAGCCGCCGCGCCCTGTCCCGGTGTCCGTCGAGCGAACATCGGAAATCGGTCCTTGGGACTGGCTTGCTGCGGTTGCTGCCTCACATACAGCGGGCCGGATCAGGGGTAAAGCAAAATCCCCCCGCGTCGTCGGGATCGGGCACCGCAAGACCCATTGGCCAAGCCACGCCAAGGGAAACCGACAGGTGCTTCTTCCGTGCTCCGTTGCAGTCCACCGTGACAGCCCGCCATGGCGATTCGCGTGACGATTCGCGTGGCCATTCGCGTTGTGCTTCGCGGGGCGGCTCGCCGCTACAGATCACGTGGGCAGACCGCTCGTTTCACGTGGGCAGACCGCTCGACCCGTTCGCCACTGCGGCGTATTCACAGCGGCGGAAGCTGCAGATCCAGCTGGCTTAGCTGATTGGCGCGCACCGTCAACGAACGCGCCGCCGACTTGTGTCCGGAAGCCGAGACCTGCACATCGAGTGACCGACTGCTGTCATCCCCCAAGATCGGCAGCGCGACCACCTGACCACTGCGCCCGACCAGCTTGCCGTCGACGACAACATCGGCGGCGATCGGCGTGTTTTCGCCCAGCGCGCTGGCCCGCACCAAAAGCAGCGCCGGCTTCCAGCGCAGGCGGACGCGCACCTCGGGCGGAGAAAATCCCGGCGGCAGGTTGATTCGCTCGCTGTAACAGGCGGGGTTTTCAAACAGGAACTCGTTGCGACCCGCGGCTAGCTGCACCGAACGGACATCGGTCCCATAGACGCCCAGCAGGCGACCGTTGTGCGTCACACGAACGGCCTTCGGCCAGGGCTCCAGACGAACCAAGCGAACGGCGATCGAATCAGAAGGACGAACCCGCACAACACCAGGAATGGAGGGCGCCCGCCGATGATCCGCAGCATCGGCTGCAGCCGACGCATCCAGCGGCGGAACCGACAGGTCAAACGAAGCGGACGCATCGATCGCAGAGCGAGCCTGCGCGTCGGTTGATCCGGCCGATCCCGTCGATCCGATCGATCCAGTTGATCCGATCGTTCCCGTCGATCCAGCAAGGGCCAAATCAGCGGAGACAAGCGCCAGCGAGGGAGACCGGGCCGCATCCATTGCCGCAAGCGGGCCGCCGTCCAGCGCTGCGCCTGATCCATCCGGCCCTGCCTGCGAGCCACGCGGCACGCTTCCTTGCCCACCACGTCCATGCGAAAGCAGCCAGGGAGCGATGCGATAGGCCCCCGCGGCAACCACGCCCCCCACCGCCAGAGCCGCGACCCCGGCCCGCAGCATGCGCCGCTGCTTTCGCTGCCGGCTGACCGATGCCAGAAGGTTGCACAGCTCTTTCCGTTCGGGGCTTTCGGGGTTGTCGCTTTGCCCCGCATCGATCTGCTGCGCGCGCGCCCACAGCGACAGAGCCTGCGCCACTCGACCGGCCTTCAGCTCGGCCTTGCCCTGGTTGATCAGGTGGCGACACAGCCGCGCGGCAAACGCCGCATCCCAAGCCCGTGGGTCTTGGAAGTACGCGCGCAGCTCGGAACGAATCTGGTCTTCGGGAATGCCCGACTCGGCCAGCGCGGTCTGCAGATCTTCGCGCAGCAGATCGGCATCGGGCAGACGCTCTTTGGGGTCGTTGCTCAGCGCTCGTTCGACGACGCGGCCCAGCATCGGGCTGCACAGCGGCGCCACTTCGCACACCGGCTGATGGTCCCCCGCAGCGATCCGCACCAGCGTGTCGTGTGGATTCTGGCCACGAAACGGCAGCTGTCCGCTGATCAGCTCATAAAGCACGGTGCCCAGCGCGAACAGATCGCTGCGCGAATCGACGCGCTGTCCCTTGATGTGCTCGGGCGCCATGTACGCAGGCGAGCCCAAGAGCTGTCCAGTCGTCGTGACGTTGTCTTTGTCCGTGATGCGAGCGATGCCGAAGTCGCACAGCACGATCGTCGCATCACCATGGGCGTTCACGTCGCCGCTGGTCTCGCCGCGGATCATGATGTTTTCGGGCTTGATGTCGCGATGCACCACACCCTGGCGATGCGCCACCGAAAGCGCGCGTGCCACTTCGCAGCCGATCATCGCCGCGACCTCTGGAAAACGCGGCGGGTGTTGCAGCATCTGCGCGCGCAGCGTCGGACCGTCGATGAACTCTGTGACCAGGAAGCTCTCGTCGGTCTCGTTGACGCTGTATGCGTAGATCTCGAGGATGTTGGGATGACGCAGGCGCGCGACGGCGTGCGCTTCGCGCTGAAAGCGCAGGCGCGATTCGCGATCGCTTTGCAGGTGGCGATGCAGGACTTTGACCGCGCAGTCCCGATCCAGCGACAGATCGCGAGCGCGAAACACCGCCGACATACCACCCTGGCCGACTTGCTCTAGCAGTCGATAGTGCCCAAGGGTGCGGCCAACCATCGCAGGCGAGTCTACGTGCGCCGATCGTTGAAGACAAGCGTCACGTGATCACGCCGCCAAATCCCTGCGCGGGCGTCGAGCTGCGTCGCAGGCAATCGCTGCGCCCAGCGCCCCTTACGTGACCGGAGGACCCGCGCCCAGGCCGCCCTTGGTCTTCATCAAGAACAGCACCGCAGCCACCGCGGCCAGCGCCAGCAGCACAAACACCGCCAAGCCCACCGCCAGCTTGTTGCTGCTCTTCTTGGCCGGCGCGGCGGCCGGAGCGGCCTCGGGCTGGGTCTGCATCTTGGCCAGCATGTCGCGAGTCACCGTCGACATCGGCACGGTCGCCGCTCCAGCGCCTGGTGCCGCACCGGGTGCCGCACCGGGGTTCTGCACCAGGGTCGAATGCAGGCGCGGCGGCACCACGCCAGGCGTCGGGCCCGATGGCGCTTTGGGCACCGGCGTCGGTCCAGATGTCGCGCTGGCGGCCTGCTTGGGCGGCAAAAGCGGCGGTCGCGGCACATTGCCCGGCGCCGACGGAGCATCCATGGGCACAGGAGCCCCGACGGCGCTTTCATCACCGCCCTTGGGGGGCCAGTCGACCCCTTTGGACACGTCGATGTTGACGCTGCCCGTCAGATCGAACTTGTCGTCGGCGCTCTTTTTGGCTTTGGCCACTGGGCTCTCGGCCCCGCCGCTCTCGCCAAAACACGGTCGCAGCACCACGCGATACGTCCCATCGGTCCAGCCCGATAGCTTCGACAGGGCGGTCAGCGCGCTTTCGGTCTGCTTGTTGATCGTCGCGCTTTCGGCTTTGCCCAGGTTGAAGCGCACCAGCGCCGCTTCACCGTTGCCGCGCACCAGATCGACATCCGCGGACAGCACGTTGTCGGCGCACAGCTTGTAGATCGCCTGCACCATGCCGATGCGCAGCGATCCGCTGGTCTCGACCGTGCCGGTCAGCTGACCGCGAAAGTCGGGGATGCGCTGCTCGACGATGAACTCGCCGTTGCTCCACAGCGGCAGCGAGCGCGTGCCCTGCTCGGCCTCGCCCTCGATCGGCTCGCCGCCGATCCACATCATCTCCAGGACTTGATCGCCCTGCTTGAGCTTCATCAGCCCGGTCAGCCGCACCCGCTGGCAGCGTTCATACAGCGCGCGGATGTTGGTTTCCTGCAGCGAACCGGACCAGCGAAAGGGAGTGGTGGACGCATCAGCCATGACGGAAAAACCCCAAATCAGCATAGTTGGTTGGCTCGCCCGAAGTCAACGCGGGCGGCGGCGGCGATCGGGGGCGGATTTGTCGACGGCAAAAATGGCCGCTTTGTGCGGGTGAGGCCGGCCCCCATCGGGTCTGCCGGGCCCTGCGTGGCTTGCGGCGGCCGGCGCGGGGCTTCGCCAGGCTTGCCGGACCCCGCGGCGAGCTTCTTTTATGCAACGGGAGGCCCCGCACACCCCCCTGTAAGCCAAATTTATGCAAAACGAGGCTCTGCATACCCTCCTGCGAGCCAAATTTATGCAAAACGAGGCTCTGCATACCCTCCTGCGAGCCAAATTTATGCAAAACGAGGCTCTGCACACCCCCCTGCGTGGCTTCGGTAGGCTCGGCGAGGCGTTCGCATTCCCCAAAGCTGCAGCAGTCGACGGAGCAGCGGGCGCCTGCGCGTCAGGTGGCGCAGCGACGAAGGCGTATCGAACGCATCCCCCCGGTATACAGAGGCCGCGCATTCCACACATCGCGCTTGCGCCCCGCAAGCGATGCGCGATATGAACGCCGACCTGTGCAGACGTCGCCCGAAAGCGGCCTGGCTACGTGCCCCGGCTGGCGACGGTCACAGGTTCCTCTTGGTCGTTCCACGAAGTAGCTCTCAACCCTAATCGATAGACGAGGTAAGGCGATGCGACTCACGACACTTCAGGGTCTTTTGCTCAGCGGGA
>JAYRFD010001323.1:0-4994 GCA_041908565.1 Polyangia bacterium
ATCAACGCATCGGTGGGCGTGGCCCCGTGGATCACGCGACAGCCCGGCATCGCGCGCAGCGCGGGCTTCGTCATGCTTGGCGCGGACTGGGACCGCTTCTGGAAGTTGTAACCGATTCTGTCGTTGGACCCGGGCACTGCAGCAGAGCATGCTCGTGCCACGCAGCGCACCCGGCCAGGCTGATAAGCTCAAGGGATGATAACCCCGATCCGACACGGCTGCGCGGCGACCCTTGTCTGGGCGATCACGCAGGTCGTGGGCTCGATGCCCGCTGTGGCCTGCGAGCCGCCGATGCCGAACGTCGTCCGCTTGAACCCATTTGTCGTGCAAGGCGCAGCGACGCTGTCCGAAAAAGACCGCCCGCTTTTGCCGCGCAACGTCGACTTCCGAATCGATGTCCTGCATGTCGATCGCGTCGATGCCGCGTCCTTTGTTCTGCGGGCCGATGCGCGACTGAAGACCGATGTAGACATCCCGCTGCCTGCGCAGGCGCGTGGTGATGTTGTGACCGTCCACGTGCACGCCTCGTCGCCGCTTCGAGCCGGCGTGGGCTACTCGGTCTATGGCGTGCTGGCCGGCCAGCGTCAGCGCGTGTTTCAGTTTCAGACGGCGGCCGCTGAAGACCGGGCGGCTCCGTCCAGCGTGCAGGTATCCAAGGTCACGCACCTGGGCAACTTCACGCCAATGATCGGGCTGTGTGACAACGGACACGCACGACTGCTTCTAAACATTGTGGCCAGCGATGACAGCACCGCGACCGATCAGCTTCGCTATGAAATCGAAGGACAGGGCGAGCCACAGCTACAGGCTGCCTGGTGTCGCAGGCTTGAGATCGCGCTTTCCCCATCCACCCGCACTGGCGTCGTTCGCATCACCGCGATCGATCTGGCCGGCAACCGCGGTCCCACTGCCACCGTCGCTATTCCGCCCGCCGTTCCCGGATCGTGGGAAACGCTGCGCAGCCTTCAGGCGTGCGAGCCCGCCCGCTAGGAACCCACCGCCCCCTTCCGACCGAGCGACCTCTTTTTCGCGATATTACGCATCGCGATCCGCTGCTCTTTCGACAGGGCGAACTACGAATCGCGATCCGATGTCTTCTCGACGCGGCTTGTGATGTAGACCGCGATCGAGACCAGGGCCGCGATGACCAAGCAGACATAGGCGATCTCGATGCCGAAGGCGTGCGGCGGGATCAGCCACGCCTCGGCCGCCCACTCCAGCGCGAAGAAGAAAAGGAAGTAGCCGGCCAGGTACTTGGGGCGTTCCCACACGCGGTGGCGAAAGCCAAACAGCAGCGTCAGCGCCAACGCCAGAGAGAACGAGATGAAAAAAGGAGTGAAGCGATCCATCGGTGGACGTCCAGACCGCCATCCTGCCTGCAGACGTGCGACAGCGAAACAGTTCTGTGCGGAACCCAGCGCAAAGAACAAGCCACAGCGCGCAAGGGCGGGTCGCTGAGGATCTCCTATTCAGGCTCAGTGTCGACGGTCACAGCCAGGCATAGGCGTGACGCACGACAGCCGGTCCGTCGCTTTCGATCATCGATCCGTGCGACAGCACGATCTTGTCGAAGTCCCAGGCCAGGATGCGATCGACCTGTCGTCGCGCCAGGCGACGATCGCGGATCATCAGCGGCTCCATCCAGCCGATGCCCGGCGCCAGGTTGCCCATCAGCCGCGCCGCGATTTTTGAGCTAAGGCTCGGCAGGGTCGAGATGTTCAGCAGCGCATCGGCGCAGACCATCAGCTTGTGCGCCGGCACATAGAAGTCGACCTCGTTTTCGCGGCGCGCCGAGAAATAGACCTGCTCGATCTCACCGGCCCAGATCGGATGCGGCTGATCCCCCAGCACGCTGGACCACGCCAGATCGCTGCGCTTCCAGTCCAGTCCCGGACAGGCTGCGAAGTGCGCGTTGGGATAGGCCGTCATCCAGCCGCCGACGTGCAGGTGATGGAACAGGCTGGGCGACACAACGGCGCGAACCTCTCCCAGTGCATCGATCTGCCGACGCGTGTCGACATCCAAGGCGACCGGCGAGTGAATGAACAAGCCGCCCGCGCGCAGCCGCACCACCGTCATGCGCGAACCGCATTCCACACCAAAGAACTTGGCCCGACGGGTATCGGTCCAGACATCGGGAACAAACGGAACCAGCATGGGGCCAGCATACCGCGCAGGCCGCAGGCTATGTCGATTGTTCAGCGCAGCGCGGTGCGTCGGCAGCCCGGGCACCGCGTGCGACTCGTTCGACTACAGGCTGCTGGCCGACACATACGCGCTGTAGGGCAGCACGGCCAGATCTGCCCGCCTGATCGTCGACAGCATGCGCACGATGGCGCGCGCCAGGGCCAAGTCGGTGATCAGTGGAATCTCCAGATCGATGGCAGCCCGGCGGATGCGAAAGCCGTCGGGTCGGCCTTCGGCATCAAAGCTGCGCGGCAGGTTGATGACCAGATCGATGTCACCGCTGCGCAGGCGCGACAGCACTTCGGATCCCGGGCCGCCTTCGCCCTTGTCGATCGCGGTGCATGCGACGCCTTCTTGCGTCAGGACCTCGGCCGTAAGACCCGTGGCATAGACCGCAAGACCCAGCGCCGTCAGCATGTGCGCTTCTTCCGTGAACAGGTACTTGTCGGCGGCCGGTCCCAACGAAAGCAAGACACCGCGACGGGGAAAGCGCATGCCGGTGGCCAACAGGGCCTTGGCCAAGGCTTCTTCTTTGCTATGGCCAAAGCAGCCGACTTCGCCGGTCGATGCCATCTCGACCCCCAGCAGCGGGTCAGCGCCCGACAAGCGGCGGAACGAAAACATCGGCGCCTTGACCGCGGTGTATGGCAGATCCAGCGGGTCAACCGACCACGCTGACCCCGTCGAAGCAGACGTCGCTGATGGCGCTGCGACAAGGCTGGATCGCCCTGCGTCATCGACGCTGCTTAGCATGATCTGCGCGGCCACTTGCACAAAGCGCGTGCGCAGCGCGCGACTGACAAAGGGCAGGCTGCGCGAGGCGCGCAGGTTGCACTCGATCACCTTGACCCAGCCATCTTTGGCCAGTAGCTGGATGTTGAAGGGGCCGCTGACTGACAAGGCTTCCGCCAGCTTCTGACCGATGCGGCGCACCTTGCGCACCGTTTCGATCGACAGATCGTGCGGCGGCAGCACCAAGGTGGCATCGCCCGAGTGCACGCCGGCATCTTCGATGTGCTCGCTGATCGCCCAGCGGACGATGCGACCGCGGTCAGCCACCGCATCAAATTCGATCTCGCGCGCATGGCGTTCAAACTTGGTGACCACCACCGGATGCTCGGGCGACACCTGCGTCGCGGTCTGCAGAAAACGCAGAAGCTCGGGCAGGCTGTGGGCCACGCGCATGGCCGCCCCCGACAGCACGTACGACGGACGCACCAGCACTGGAAAACCGCCCAGGGCCTGCACCGATGCCTCGATCGATTCCAGCGCTCCGGCTTCCATCCAGCGCGGCTGATCGATGGCCAGCGCATCACACAGCGCCGAAAACTTCGCGCGATCTTCGGCGCGGTCGATCGACTCCGGCGATGTGCCCAGCAGCCGAACCCCGGCCCGCGACAGCGGCAGCGCCAAGCGATTGGGCGTCTGTCCACCCATCGCCACGATCGTGCCGACAAAGTCGCAGCCGCCGGCTTGTTCAAAGTCGCGTAGCTCCAAGACCGTCTCGATCGACACTTCATCGAAGACCAAGCGATCGCACAGGTCATAGTCCGTGCTGACCGTTTCGGGATTGCAGTTCAGCAGCGTGACTTGGTAGCCCAGCCCGCGCGCCGCCTGCGCAGTCTCGACGCAGCAGGTGTCGAATTCGACGCTGGATCCGATGCGATAGCAGCCCGATCCCAGCAGCAGGACCTTTTTCGAAAGCGAAGGGACGACGTCATGTTCGACGGCGTGATACGTGAAGTACAGGTAGTTGGTCTCGGCGGGATATTCGGCCGCCAAGGTGTCGATCTGCCGCAGAAACGGTCGCACGCCGCAGGCGACGCGTCGCTGGCGCACGGCTTCCTGCGTCGTCAAAAGCAGCTTGGACAGCCCGGCATCCGAAAATCCCGCCTGCTTGGCGGTGCGCAGATCGGCATCGGACAGCAGGGACAGCCCGCCCTGTTTTCCCTGCGTGGCCAGCGTGGCCCGCAGATCGGCGATGCCGTGCAGCGTGCGCAGGAAGAAGGGATCGATGGCGGTCAGCGCTGCCGCTTCTTCCACGGACATGCCCAGCTCAAAGGCGCGGGCCAGGGCGAAGATGCGCCGCGAAGACGGTGGAGACAGATCCAGCTTGGCCGTCGCCAGATCCGGGATGTTGAATAGCGTGGGGTCAAAGCCGTCGGCCCCGACTTCCAGCATGCGCAGCGCTTTCTGCAGTGCCTCGGCCAAGCTGCGGCCGATCGCCATGACCTCGCCCACCGACTTCATTTCGGTGCCGATGCGCGTGTCGGCACCGCGGAACTTTTCCAGATCCCAGCGTGGTGCCTTGACCACGACGTAGTCGAGCGCTGGCTCAAACAGCGCCGGCGTCTTCTTGGTGATCGAGTTGCGAAGCTGCGGCAGCGTATAGCCAAGCGCCAGCTTGGCCGCGACATAGGCCAGCGGATAGCCCGTCGCTTTCGACGCCAGCGCCGACGATCGCGACAGGCGCGGGTTCACTTCGATGGCGCGATAGCGCGACGATCGCGGATCCAGCGCGAACTGGATGTTGCACTCGCCGATGATGCCCAGGTGGCGCACCGCGCGCAGAGCCGCATCGCGCAGCAGCTGATAGTCGGCGTCACTTAGAGTCTGCGATGGAGCGACAACGATCGACTCGCCGGTGTGCACGCCCATGGGATCCAGATTTTCCATGTTGCAGACCGTGATCGCGTTGTCGTCGCCATCGCGCACCAGCTCGTATTCGATCTCTTTCCAACCGGACAGACACTCTTCCAGCAGCACTTGACCGTTACCGGCCAGCGCTCGTTCGACCGCGGCGTCTA
>JAYRFD010001324.1:0-3395 GCA_041908565.1 Polyangia bacterium
CCAGCCCGGAAAGAAGCTGCGGTCGTCGGCTGCGATCGCCCAGTTGGAACAGCAGAGCGTTTTGGACCACCCGTTCCAGCTCGCTGCCGGCGTCGTTTTGCTGCTGCAGGTCGGCGCGCAGGCTGGCCTCGGCCGCGCGTTCGTCGACAGGCAGCGGTCCATCGCCTTCACCGGAAGCCCGATCCGGGCGCCCCTTCAGCGTGCGCAGCACCCGACCGATCGACTCGGCACCGGCCAGTCGCACGCCGCGATCGGCATCGGTCAGCGTCTTGCGTAGCTGCGACAGCGTGGTCCACGGCGCGCCCGTTCGACCGGCCAGCTGCAAAGCGGCCTGCCGACGCACGCGCGGGTCGGTGTCTGAAAGCGCCTGCCGCAGTCCAGCGGCCACATCGGGTCGGTCGCGTAGGTTCGGTAGGTTGGGCAGGTCTTGCAGGTCCCCCAGGGCCAAGACGGCCAGCTCACGCGCGGCGGGACTCTCGCTGCTTAGGCCGCTGGAAAGCGCACTGCGCGCCCACGCCAGGCTCTGTTCCGCTTGCCGCGCCGGCTCGCCCGAAAGCAGCGCCAACACGGCCCCGGCCGCCGCCACCTGCAGACGCGGACTGGCCCCACGCTGCCGCAGCAGCCGACCGACATCGTCCAGCACACGCACGTCTTCGCTGTCGCCCAGCGCCGCCAAGGCCAGCTCGCGGCGAGCCTCGGGCTGCGTCGGGTCTGCGGCGATCGTCGACAGCCGCCGGCTGATGTCTAGGCCGGCGCTGGCAGCCCCGATCTGCGCTGCGGCCCGCGGGGTCTCGCCCAGTGCAAACAGAAGCCGCGTCGAAAGCAGCGCATCGCCTGGATCGCCCGCCACGCTGCCCGTCGCCACGCTGCCCGTCGCCACGCTGCCCGTCGCCACGCTGCCCGTCGCCACGCTGCGCAGATAGCTGCGCGCCGCATCGTCGCCCAGACGTGACAGCGCATAGGCGACCAGGATGCGCCCTTCGCCGCCGGCCCGCGTCGCGAACTCTTGGCTCAGCCGGGCCCGCGCGCGCTCATCGCCAGACAGCGCCAGCCGCCCCAGCACCTGCGTCAGCGTGCGAGCCGTCACCGACCCATGACCGATGCGCGTCCACAGAAGCTCGCTGCCGGAAAAGTCGCCGCGCTCGAGCAGCGAAAGCGCCGCCTGCACGCGGCTTAGATCGTCGCCTTCTTGCAGCACGCGCCGCAGCACTTCGATGCCGCGCGGATGCTGAAGCTGG
This sequence comes from Polyangia bacterium, assembly GCA_041908565.1. Taxonomy (GTDB): domain Bacteria; phylum Myxococcota_A; class Polyangia; order Palsa-1104; family JAEUJZ01; genus JAEUJZ01. The sequence goes on from JAYRFD010001324.1 coordinate 1,239, forward strand.
GCCAGCGCCGAAGCCAGCGTGACGACCAGCCCGCCGCCCCCGCCTTGGCTGCGCGCGACGGCCGCATCCAGCATGCGCAGAAGCTGTGGCTGCGAATCGGCATCGCCTAGCTCGGCCAGGGCCCGCACGCTGGCCTCGCGCAGTGTCGCCGAAGCCGCGTTTGCCGTCAGAAGCGGCTGCAGCAGCGTCCGCGCATCCAGGTCGTGGCTCTGCCCGATGACCGTCGCGGCCAGCACCTGCGTTCCGGCGTCGCCTTGCGCCAGCGCGCCTTGCAAGGTCGAAAGCGCCCGCGCCCGTAGCTCGGCTGGACTGGGGCTGCGCGAAAACCACAGCAGCGCCCCCACCACCGTCGCCAGCAGAGCCGCCGCCAGGCCCCCGACAACATACAGACGCCCGCGCGAGCGCGGCTTTTCCAGCAGCGCCCCAAGCTGTTCTTCCACCTGGCGCATGGTCGGCCGCTCGTCCGATTCCATGGCCATCATGCGGCGGACCAGCGTCGCCAAGACCGGCGACACCTTGGGGTTCAGGCTCTCGATCGGCGCGGGCTTGGCGATCAGCAGGCTCAGCGAGTTGTTGCGAAACGGGGTCTTGCCGGCCAGCATCTCGTACAGCACGACGCCCAGCGAAAACACGTCGGCCCGCCCGTCGGCATCTTCGGCCCCGCCGTGCTGTTCCGGAGCCATGTAAAGCGGCGTGCCCAGCCGCGTGCCCTGCCCCGTCTGTTCTTCCGTCTTGGCCAGGTCGCCCGGCGCTCGCTCGGCGGCGTCGGCGGGACCGCGCACCTTGGCGATGCCGAAGTCCAGCACCTTGACCCAGTCCAGCCCCGGGTTCACCGGGTCCGGCACAAACATGATGTTCCCGGGCTTCAGGTCGCGGTGGACGATGTGCTTGTCGTGGGCCGCGGCCAGCGCGCGCGCCACCTGCAGCGCGATGTTCACCGCTTCGTCCTGCGGGAAGGGACCGCCGCGCGCCTCGATGCGGCGCTCCAGCGACTCGCCCTGCAGGTACTCCATGATGTAGTACAGCGTGCCGTCGGGCAGCTTGCCGAACTCGAAGATCTCGACCAGCCCGGGGTGGCGCACGATGTTGACGGCGCGCGCTTCGTTCAGAAAGCGGCGAGCATAGGCGTCGGTTTCAGCATAGCGACCGTGCAGGATCTTCACGGCAGCGCGGCGGCCGATCTGTTCGTGCTCGGCTTCGTAGACGATGCCCATGCCGCCTTCGCCCAGCTTGCGCACGACGCGGAAGTTGCCGAAGCGGGCCCCGATGCGATCGCCGCTGTCGACGGGATCTTCCGGGCTGACGGAGGTGGGGCGGCTGCCCAGCGATCCCGATGGCTCGGTCCCGCCGACCGCAGCCCGCGCAGCGGGGACGGCCGCCGACGCAGCGCCCGGGGACGCGGCGCCCGCGGACGCAGCGCCTGACGCAGCGCCCGGGGACGCAGTGACTGACGCAGCGCCCGGGGACGCAGTGACTGACGCAGCGACCGACGCAGCGACCGACGCAGCGACCGAACGATCGCCGGGAGCAGAGGCCAGCGCATCCGCCTGGGTCAGCGCCACCAGTCCGCTGCCGTCGAAATTTATCCTGTAATAGTGAACGAAATACGGATCCTTTCCCGAAGTCCTCCCGCCGGCCTGAAACCAGATCTGGCGTTTTTCCTCATCGATCTTTTCGACGCCGCGAACCACCCAGTTGCCTTTGGTTATCTGATTCTTTACCGCACCCGTCTGGCCGTCGATCAGATAAAGATGATTCCATCCGTCACGCTCGGACATCCAGATCGTTTCCTTGCCGTCGCTCAGGTCATAGCGGTATTTCTTGCTTGAATAACAGAAGAAAGTTTCCGGCTCTTCGCTGATGATCGAACGCGCCTTGCCGGTTGCAGCTTCGACTTCGATCAGACGATAGACCTGATGGCCGCGCTGGTTATATTCAAAAGTGAAAGCGCGGCTGTCCTTGCGCCAATCGATCCGCGTCATCTGGTACGGATTCGGAAAAAGAGAGTTATCGATGGCCAGCTGCTTCTTGCTCTCGATGTGGAAGAGGACTGGCTGGGGCAAGTCGAGGGCATCGCCCGGCTTTGCATAATCCTTCGATGAAAATTTCGGCTGAAGCTGATCCGCCGGCGAAGACTCCACATAATCCACTTTTCGC
>JAYRFD010001325.1:0-12634 GCA_041908565.1 Polyangia bacterium
CGAAGTCGCGTTCTGCAAACAGCGCCGATAGCTGCGTTCGCAGACGCAGGCCCACAGCGACATGGTGCTGCGATCCGTTCGACACGATGTGCGACGTCGCGCGACCGATGCGAACGACGTCATACGGCGCGGCCGGCAGGTCCATGCGCGGCGCCCGAGGATACGACGTCGTGATCACCGTCACCCGGTGCCCGCGCTGCGCAAGCTCTCGTCCCAGGTTGTGCACGTGCTCGGGCATGCCGCCCAGGTCGGGATAAAACGGCTCGCTGACCAGCGCGATGCGCAGCGGGCGCCCCGACCGAATGCCCAGCGTCGCTGCGGACGTCGTCGTCATGGCCGCCTGACCGACCGGACCGGTGCCAGCAGCCGGCCGCCGACCCGACACCGGGCGACCGATGAACTGCACGGCAGGGCAGACAGGTTGGGCATCGGGATGGCGTCGGAAAGCGAGCCCAGGCGATGGGGCAGGGGACTTAGTTGCGCAGCGAGATGATCGGCGCCGGGATGCGACCGCCCATGGCGATGAAGGCGTCGGGGCGATAGCGGCTGACCGGCATGATCGGCGCTTCACCCAGCAGGCCGCCGTAGACCACGCGCTCGCCGACGTTCTTGCCCGGCACGGGGATGATGCGCACGGCCGTCGTCTTGTTGTTGAACACGCCGATCGAGATCTCATCGGCGATGATCCCGGACAGCGTGGCCGCCGACGTATCGCCCGGCACCGCCACCATGTCCAAGCCGACCGAGCAGACGGCCGTCATGGCTTCCAGCTTTTCCAAGGTCAGCGCCCCGGCTTCCACCGCCGCGATCATGTCGTGATCTTCCGACACCGGAATGAAGGCGCCGGACAGACCGCCGACGTGGCTGGTCGCCATGGCGCCCCCTTTTTTGACGGCATCGGTCAGCATGGCCAGCGCCGCCGTCGTGCCCGGACAGCCCGTGCGTTCCAGGCCCATGACTTCCAGGATCTCGGCCACGCTATCGCCCAAGGCCGGGGTCGGAGCCAGCGACAGATCGACGATGCCAAAGCGCACCGGCGCCCCCAGGCGCTGCGCCACCTGCCGACCGATTAGCTCGCCGGCCCGCGTGATCTTGAACGACATGCGCTTGATGGTCTCGGCCAGGTCGGTCACGGTTGGCCGCTCCATCGACTCGCGCAGCCGACGCAGAGCCGACAGCACCACGCCCGGACCGCTGACGCCGACGTTGATGGTGGCGCTGCCTTCGCCGACGCCGTGGTTGGCGCCCGCCACAAACGGATTGTCTTCCGGCATGTTGGCGAAGGTGACCAGCTTGGCGCAGCCAATGCCCCCGCGATCGGCCGTGTTCTTGGCCAGCGCGCGCAGCACGTGGCCCATGGTGGCGATGGCGTCCATGTTGATGCCGGCCCGCGTTGTCGCGACGTTGATCGACGAACAGACCCGCTGGGTGACGGCCAGCGCTTCCGGGATCGACTCGATCAGCACCCCGTCGCCCGGCGTCATGCCTTTTTCAACCAGCGCGGAAAAGCCCGCGATGTAGTCGATGCCCAGATCGGCCGCCGCGCGATCCAGCGCTTCGGCAATCGGCACATAACTGGCTGCGCCCGTCGGCTCTGCCAAAAGAGCAATCGGTGTCACGGCGATGCGCTTGTTGGTGATCGGCACGCCGAAGGTCTCTTGCACCTCGCGCGCGACGGCCACCAAGCGGCCGGCCTGCCGCATGATGTGGTCATAGACACGCTGACACAGCCGGCCCATGTCGTCGCAGGTGCAGCCGCGCAGCGAGATGCCCAGCGTCACCGTGCGGATGTCCAGGTGCTCGGTCTCGATCATGCGCAGGATGGCGCGCGTCTCTTCCAGATCAAAGATCATGGCTACACCCTGTGCATCGACGACACGATGTCTTCGTGCATCAAGATGGCCTGTACGCCGCGCGCGCTGGCCGCCGCGTGCAGCGCCTGCTTCAACGCATCAAACGTCGTCGTTAGATCGCCGATGTCGACGATCAGCAGCATGGTGAAGTAGCCGCCGACCAAGGTCTGCGAGATGTCCAGGATGTCGCCGCCGTGCTCGGCAATCAGCGTCGTCAGGTGGGCGACAATGCCCTTCTGGTTCTTGCCGGTCGCGGTCAGCACGGCACGCCGTCGCGCGTGCTGCTTTTCGGCGTTCAGGTACGCCGCGCAGTAGTCGGCCGCCGGCGGCAGGCCCACCTCTTGCGCGGGGGCATCCTGCGCCGCCTGCAGTACCTCTTGCGCGATGCGTGCCGAAAGCTCGCCGGCCAGGTCGGCGGGAAGCTCCGAAAGGCCGGTGCCCAGCCGCTCGCTCAGTCGCTGCAAGACCAGGCGCGTCGTCTGGTCGATCGAGTCAACCGAGCCCTTGCCAGCTGAGTCGCCGGTCACCGCAGCCACGCGCCGCACTTCGATGCCGCGCGCCGCGACCCGTTCGGCCGCCAGCGGCGTTAGCTCGGCGCCGTGTTCTAAGGTCAGGACACCGCGGTCGGGCAGCGCCACCACTTCCGCGTGGGTAACAACTCGCGTGATTGCCATTTCGTTTGCCTACCAAGCCGAGACGATCCGCAGCGTACGGACGGCGCATCGTTTGGACCCACGGTCCGACAGGATGGCGCGCCCAAGCGGTCGTGAAGCCGGCGTGTACCACGATCGGCCGCGCCGAAGCTAGCCCCCAGCAGGATCCAGCCGTCGCCGGTTGCGGGGCACAGTGCTGCGTCGGGCCGGCCCCGTCGACCGCGGCTGGTGTCCCTTATCGCGCGAGGGCGCTGTGGCTGGCGACGCTGACGCAGCCCAGATCGCTGGTGGCGGTGGCAAAGGCCGTCACTGGGCCCGGGCCAAACGGCCGCAGCACATAGCCGTTGCCGCCCCGCGCGACATAGGCCCCATCGGCGTGCAGCTTGTACGGCAGACCGCCCGGGACGTAGACGCGTAGCTCGGCTCCCGCCTTGGCGTCGACAACCGGCGGCAGCGACAGCGAGATCGACGGGAAGCTCGGCGAGCCCACCACCATGGCCGTGCGCAGCAGGCCGGCGACCGTGGCGGCGCTCGGCACGTCCGGGCCCGGCTCTACCACATGCACCACGTAGGCGATGTTGGCCTGCGTGGCCACGACCAGTGATGCGCCGCGTCCGCCCTCGTCGGCGTAGGCCAGGTCACCCAGCAGCGGATCGAAGGCCCGCGCCAGCGGCAGGGCCACCCCGCGTAGCTCAGTGCCCAGCACGCGCCGCGCCGCCATCACATCGGGCATCACCGAAAGCTGCAGCAGCACGCGCACCGTGCCGGCTCGATCGCTGAAGCTCAGCCCGACGCCGCCGTCGTCGCCGGCTTGATCGCTGCGCTGGCTGGCCAGAAGCCCGGGGACCGCGAACCGATCCAGCACCACGCCCGCCAAGCGGACCGAAGACGACGGCGCATCCAGCGGATAGGCGGCGCGAAACGCCTGTTCGATCAGGGGCTGGGGCCCGGGCGGGGGCCCCGGCTGGGCGGATGTCGACATCCCCGGCTCTGAGGCGTGCGGCGTTGCGGCGGCGGGCGCCGAGGACAGGGCCGCGGCCAAGGCCAGCGCCATCGACAGCCCGGTACGAGCAGACAGGAAAGGCTTAGCGCGCATTGGTGATCTGGTCCTTGTACTGGTAGTCGGGCGTGCCACTGCCAAAGGTGGGCGACAGGCGCGTCAGGTAGTCGGCGCCAGTCAGCCCCTGCACCAGCAGCTTGGTATGCGGGGCCATCGTGGGATCCATGTCTCCATCGACGGCCAGCGTTGCATCGTCGATGTGCAGGGTGGCGTCTGGGCTGGTCACCGCGTGGTAGCTGAAGCCCAGGCGGCCGCTGTCAAACGGCGATCCGAACATCGTCGCGCCGATGCCCAGGATCGGGTTCAGCTTGAAGCTCCAGCCGATGATGGCGTAGTGCGACTTGGCGCCGATCATGTTGGCGTAGGTGGAAAGGATGCTGCCGCAGTCGCTGCAGTTGACGACGCGACCGCGCGAGCGCTTTAGGAACTCGGCCAGTGAAAACGTCGCGGTGCCCCAGCCACCGGTGCCGCTGTAGCGCGTGTACACCGACGCCCCGGCCCGCCGATCGTAAGTCAGGCCCATCTTTTCATAGACGTGCTGCACCAGCGCCGCGCGGGCGGCATTGGCATCGCGCGCCGTCCCGGCGATCGCCCCCGTCGCTTCATCGACGACCGCCACCCATGGCAGGTTGGGCGAGGTCTTGCCCTGTTCATTGCCCAGCACGCCGTAGAAGCGCAGGGTGACCGTGCCTTCGCTGTCGGCGATCGGGGCATAGCTGCCGTCGGTTTGCTGCCACTCGAAGTGCCACTTCACGTCGGTGTCGACGCGCTGGATGCTGGGCACCGGAGACGTCGCCATCCGCACGGTGGCCTGTCCCCCTTCTTTGACGCGGCCGGTATCGCTGCCCGGCACGCCCGACACCACCAAGCGAAGGACCGGCAAGCCCATGGCGGCAAGTCCGCTCGGCTGTGTGCCGGTCATGGACTGCGCGGTCTTGCCGATGGTGAACAGCAGATCGGGCTTGGTGCCAATGCGCAGGGACACCGGCAGCGTCTCGCCGGTCTCGCGCACGGCGCCGCTGCCATCGACGGGCGGCGTCACCAGATCATCCCAGGGCTTGGCCGGGAAGCTGCGCGGCGTGCCGTCAGGCTTGTCTAGCTCGGGCTCGCCCATGGGGATGGCCAGCGATGAGGTCGGCAGGGTCGTCGGCACCGGGAAGTAGTTGCCCGCCCGCTTGTCGACGGCGTGATACAAAAGCGGGACGCGCCCGCCGCCTTCGCCGTCTTGCACATGGATCTGGGTGACACCCAGGCGAACCAGGTACAAAGGCGTCTGCGTGTCGGCCGGCATGCCGGGCAGCCCCATCGGACAGCCCAGCGAGGCCTTTAGCGTTAGCTCGCCGGTCGGCAGGTCCTTTTGCAGACCCGGCACAAAGTCGACCGCCTGCTTGCCGGGCTTGGCTTGCCCGTCGAACAGCTTCTTGATCACGGTGCCGTCTTTTTTCGCCAGCACGACGGACAGCGGGTGCGGCTCGGTCGAGCCTCCGCTGTCGGACAGCGTCACTTCGATCGCAAGGGGCGACGGGCTGCGTAGCTCGGCCAGGGGGGCGGCCAGCGATAGCTGCACCTGTGGCTTGCAGTCCCGCGGCGGCATGCTCAGGTCTGGGGTCGCGGCATCGGGCGGGTCGGCGGCATCAACCGGCATCGCCGCATCGGGCGGGTGGCGCCCGTCGTCCATCGGCATGGGATCGGCGGGCTGCGGGTCGGGGGATTCGCCAGGGTTTTGCGGGTCGCTGCAGGCCAGAAGCAGCGGCAGAACCCAAGGAACACAGCGAACAGAACGGAGCGACAGGGTCCGCGGCACCGGGACACCTCCAAAGGGGGGGACGTCGGACAAAAGGAGCCGCATTGTACGTACCGCCTCCCAATTGCGAACCGCTTTCTGCGCGCCTTGGGCCATCGCCTCGGCTGGCTGGGTCGGGGGCGTCGGCCCCGCGGGCGGTCGCCTTTGTCCCGCGTGCAGGCCGTCTTTGTTCTGGGTGCAGGCCGTCTTTGTCCGCTGGGACAGGTGCGATGGTTCTGCGAACAAGCGCGATTGTTCGGTGGGACAGGTGCGATGGTTCTGCGAACAAGCGCGGTTGTTTTGCGAACAAACGCGGTTGTTTGGTGGGACAGGTGCAGTTGTTGGTGGGGCAAACGCCTCTGCCCCTTGGGACAAAGACGTTTGTTTTGCGAACAAGCGCGATTGTTTTGCGAACAAGCGCGGTTGTTTGGTGGGACAGGTGCGGTTGTTCGTGGGGCAAATGCCACCGTCCCTTGGGACAAAGACGTTTGTTTTGCAAACAAGCGCCATTGTCCCAGCAGTCCGCTGCCCCTGTCCGCCGGGACAAAGACCCGCGCTGGCGACGGGAACCCGTCTGTCCTGTGGGCCAAGGGGCGCTGTCCGCAGGGCGGAAGGCCCGGCCCGGGCGGTCCCACGGTCCGGCTGGCTGAGCCCTGGTGACTGTGGCCTTCGCTCGCCCGTCCGTCCGTCCGGGTCAGTCCGTGGGCAGGGTGAACCAGAAGGTCGATCCGCGGCCGACCGTGCTTTGGACGCCGACCTCGCCGTGCATGGCTTCGACCAGGTGTTTGACGATGGCCAGACCCAGGCCGGTGCCGCCCAGCGCCCGCGAGCGACCCGCATCGACGCGGTAGAAGCGCTCGAACAGCCGGGGCAGGTGTTCGGTGGCGATGCCCGGTCCGCGATCGCTGACGGCGATGCGCAGACTGCCAGTCCCCCCGGGGGATGGGGCGACTACCTCGGCCGAGACCAGGATCTCGGTGGCGGGCGAGCCGTACTTGATCGCGTTGTCGAGCAGGTTGCTCAAGACCTGCTCCAAGGCACGGCGCTCGCCCAGCACGGGCGGGGTTGGGCTGGGCAAGCGACACTGAAGCGCGATCTGCTTGCTCTCGGCGCGGGGCTGAAACAGGCCCAGCACATGCTGCAGCGTGTCGTCGACTGAGACTGGACCTAGCTGCAGGCGAAAGCTGGGCGCTTCGATGCGCGACAGGTCCAGCAGGTCTTCGACCAAGCGGTGCAAGCGGTCGGCGTTGCGCGCGATGATGTCGATGAAGCGCTCAAGCTGCGCGGGGTCGCGTGGGCCGGCTGTGCGCAGCGTCTCGACCGCGCTGCACAGCGACGCCAGCGGCGTGCGTAGCTCATGCGAGGCGTTGGCGACGAAGTCCCGGCGCACCGAAAGCGCAGCCGCCAGCGACGAAGCCAGCTTGTCGAGCCCGCGCCCCAGGACCGCTAGCTCATCGTCTTCGCTGGGGCCGGGCTGGGCCCGTGGACTCAGGTCGCCCTGCGCCATGCGGGTGGCGATGGTCGTCAAAAGGCGCAGGCTGCGCACGGCCAAGTGGGCGGCGATGCTGGACATGGCCACCGCCACCACCAGCGCCAGCACCGACGCCAGGATCAGCGCCAAGTGCAGCTTTTCCATGGCTCGATCGATGGCGACAAGCGGCATCGACAAGCGGGCAATGGCTGGCGAGCCGTCGCCAATTGCAAACGGCATGGCGACGTACAGCATGCGCTGCCGCAGCGTGGCGCTTTGCCGGGTGGCGACGCTGATCGGTGCGCTGGCGGTCGATCGACGGTCGACGGCATCGGCCAGGGCCTGGCGAATCTCGGGCCGACCGGCGTGGTTTTCAACGTGGGCAAGCTCTTGCTCTGCCACTTCTGAGTCGCCGCGCAGCACACCGTCGGCAGACAGCAAGGTGACGCGGGCATCGGCCAAGGGCGCCAAGCGCCGCGCCGTGGCCTGCCAGCTTCGTCCTTGGTGGGCATCGACCGCAAGGCCTGCAGCCTGGGCTGCGTCGGCCACCAGGCGCAGCCGGACCTTCAGGTCGCCTTCGATGCGGCTTGAGATCACCGAATCCAGCGTCGGGCGCAGGTAGGCATAGGTGATGGCCAGCGAAACAGCGATCAGGCCCAGCGACAGCAGGAACAGCTTGCTGCGGATGCCCAGGCTCACACGCTGGCCTTTGCGTCTTTGTCGACGAAGCGATAGCCGACGCCGCGCACCGTTTCGACCTGATCACCGACCGTGCCGATCTTTTCCCGCAGGCGCTTGATGTGGGTATCGACGGTGCGCGTGCTCAGGCCGGGATCCATGTTCCAGACGTGCTCCAGCAAGTGACTGCGGCTAAGCACGCGTCCCTTCTGGCTGGCCAAGGTCCACAGCAGGCGGAATTCCAGGGCCGTCAGGCGGACTTCTTCGTCGTGGATGAACACGCGATGGGCCGCTGGATCGATGCGCAGTACGCCCAGCACCAGCGGGGCATCGCCTGGCTCGCCCGTCGGTGCTGGCGAGGACGAATCGCGCGGTCCGGGCGCTGGGTGCCGGCGCAGCACGGCCTGGATGCGCAGCAGAAGCTCGCGCACGGAAAACGGCTTGACGACATAGTCATCGGCGCCGACTTCAAAGCCGACGACGCGGTCGATCTCGTCGCTGCGCGCGGTCAGCATGATGACCGGCGTCGTCTGTAGACCGGGGGTCATGCGCAGGCGCTGGCAGACCTGCGTGCCCGAGATGCCCGGCAGCATTAGATCCAAAAGGACCAGATCGGGCGACTCGCGCTGGCATAGCTGCAGGGCCTCTTCCCCCAGCGCAGTGCAGCGCACGTCGTATCCCGCTTCGCGCAGGTTGAATTCGAGGATGCTCTGAAGGTCTGGCTCGTCTTCGACCAGCAAGATCTTGGTCATGGCTCACTCTGCGAGGACGGGAGGTCAGGCCGGGGCTAGACCGGCATGTAGCTGGGCGGCGCGCCGTGTGTTGGCCAGCAGCATGGCGATGGTCAAGGGACCGACGCCACCGGGCACGGGTGTGATGACGGCGGCACGCTGGGCGGCCGCGTTGAATTCGACATCGCCGACCAAGCGGCCGTCGGGCAAGCGGTTGATGCCGACGTCGATGACGGTGGCGCCGCGCTTGATCCAAGCACCGGGAATGCGCCCCGGCTTGCCCAAGGCGGCGACCACGATGTCGGCCGCCGCCACTAGCTCGGGCAGACCCTGCGTGCGCGAGTGGCAGATGGTCACCGTCGCGTGCTCGTTCAGAAGGAGCGCCGCCATCGGCTTGCCGACCAGCGCCGATCGCCCGATGACTACGGCCTGGGCTCCCGCGATCGGCGTGCCCGCTTCCGCCAGCAGGCGCATCACACCCAGCGGCGTGCACGGTACAAAGCGCGGCTCGCCGTTCCACAGGCGCCCGACATTTTCCGCCAGCAGACCGTCGACATCTTTGCGCGGGTCCAGTCGCCGCAGCACCGCCCCGCTGTCCAGCCCGGCCGGCAGCGGTAGCTGCAACAGCACGCCATGCACACGCTCATCAGCATTTAGACGATCGATCAGTGCCTCGAGGTCCGCTTGGGGTGTCGTCGCGGGCAGGCGATGATCGAAGTGAGCGACGCCGACCTCTTCACACGCCCGCGTCTTGCTGCGCACATAGACCTGCGACGCGGGATCGTCACCGACCAGCACGACCGCCAGCCCTGGCGTGATGCCCAGCGCTTGCAGTGCGGCGACTCCGGCGGCGACCTCGGCCCGTACCTTCATCGCGATCGCCTTGCCGTCCAAGACACGCGCGGGTCCGTGGCTCCCCATTTCGTCCGGCTTCATAGCCCGCGCTTATATCCGAAGCCCCGGCCCCCGCGCCAACAGGAATCAACCCGTACCGCTGGATCGCCGGTCGGCGGGGCCTTCTTCCTCAAGCTGTGGCTGCTCGCTGTTTGGTCCTTGCCTCCCAGTGGCGGCATCGAAGACGATATGGTTCCAAGGAGAAGACCATGCACATCGAGTCTAGCGATCTGATCCTTCAGCGTGCGTATCGCTGGGGCAACGAGCGCGGCAGCGCGATCTACATGACGCAGCCCATGGGCGGCGACACCGTTCGCGACTTCACGTGGTCGCGCACCATCGACGAAGCGCGGCGCATGGCGCGACACCTGCAGTCGTTTGGGTTCGAAAAGGGCTCTCGCATCGCGATTGTCTCGAAGAACTGCGCGCACTTTGTCCAGGCCGAGCTGGCCCTTTGGATGGCGGGCTATGTCTCGGTCGCGATCTATCCGACGGTCAACGCCAAGACCATTCGCTACATCTTGGAGCACAGCGAGTCGAAGCTGCTGTTCGTCGGCAAGCTGGACACCTGGGACGAGCTGCGGCAGGGCGTGCCGAGCGGCATGGGCTGCATTTCCTTCCCGCTGTCGCCCAAGAACGACTTCCCGATGTGGGACGACGTGATCGCCAAGACCGAGCCGATCGAAGGCCACCCCACGCGTGAGCCGGACGAGCTGGCGCTGATCCTGTACACCTCGGGCAGCACGGGTCAGCCCAAGGGTGTCGAGCACACCTTCCGCACGATCGCGTGCTCGGTCAAAGGTGGGCAAGAGGTCTTCAAGTTCACCCACGACGACCGCATGCTGTCGTACCTGCCGCTGGCCCACGTCTTTGAGCGCCTGGTGGTCGAGACGATCTCGCTGTACGTCGGCTTCCGCGTCTACTTTGCCGAGTCGCTGGACACCTTCGTCAAGGACATCCAGCGGGCTCGCCCGACGCTGTTCCACTCAGTGCCGCGCCTTTGGCTGAAGTTCCAGCAGGGCGTGCTTGCCAAGATGCCGCAGAAGAAGCTGAACACGCTCTTGCGCATCCCGATCCTGTCGGGCGTCGTCAAAAAGAAGATCCTGACGGGCCTGGGTCTGGAGCAGACGCGGATGGCGGTGTCGGGTTCCGCGCCGATCGCGCCCGAGCTGATCCAGTGGTATCGCAACCTGGGGCTTGAGCTGTTGGAAGGCTATGCGATGAGCGAAAACTTCGCGTACTCGCACGTGTCCAAGGTCGGCAAGACGCGGGTCGGCTACGTTGGCAACACCATGCCGGGGGTCGACTGCAAGATCAGCCCCGAAGGCGAGGTGCTGATCAAGAGCCCCGGCAACATGGTCGGCTATCACCGCGAGCCCGAGCTGAGCAAGGCCGCCTTCACCGAGGATGGCTACCTGAAGACCGGCGACCGCGGCGAGATCGACAGCGAAGGCCGGCTGAAGATCACGGGTCGCGTCAAAGAGCTGTTCAAGACCAGCAAAGGCAAGTACGTGGCGCCGGTGCCGATCGAAAACCTGATCAACGCGCACACGCACATCGAGATGTCCTGCGTCATGGGCTCGGGCCAGCCGCAGCCGTTCGCGCTGATCATGCTGTCCGAGACGCTGCGCAAGCAGCTCAAGTCGGCGTCAGACGGCAGCCTGCGGGGCGAGATCGAAGGCGCGATCAGCGACCTGGTCAACCGCGTGAACAAAGAAGTCGAAGAGTGGGAACAGCTACAGTGCGTGGTCATCGTCAAGGACGAGTGGGCCATTGAAAACGGCTTCCTGACCCCGACGCTGAAGCTGAAGCGCGACGTCGTCGAAAAGACCTACTCCGGCAACATCGACAGCTGGTACGGCACGCGCAAGCCCGTCATCTGGCACGACTAGCGCTCGCCACCTGCTCGCCCGCCCGCCTCGCCGCCTCGCTTCCCCGCACTTTGATCCCCAAGACTTGGTTCGCTGATCCCCCGGAACCGGTTCGCGGAGCCCCCAGACCCGGCTTTCCGCCGCGTGCTTCCCCGCGCTTGGCCAGCCTGCCTGCGCAGGGCCGGTGGCTCGTCCGGTCGGACTCGACCTGGCGAGCCTGGACCCGACTGGCGGGCCTGGTCAGTCGCTGAGTGGGCGGGCGGGGCCTCGCGCAAAATTTTCTGGATCGGCCTCTCGCTGCGACGGTTGACCCAGCGGCGGCAACGTCGGTAATAATGGGAATATGCTGTGGAATCTCTTGTGCCTGCCAAGCGGGGTGTATGGGCAGCGACCCGCCCAAGGTCGCGCGGGCGCCCCGGGGTCGGGTCGGCGGTTTCCGGGCAGCAGGAAGACCGGCACAAGGTGCGAACCGTCGTGAGCACTCAGCCTGACGTGCCGTCGCTCAGCCAGCCTGCGATGGGGGACGGCTCGGCTCGCGCGGGCAGCCCCGCGGAGGGATGCCCCGCGGAGGAATGTCGATGATCGAAGCCGGCAGCAAGATCGGCAACTACAAGCTCACGCGTCTTCTGGGCGAAGGCGGCATGGGGCGGGTGTTTGAAGGCATCCATGAACAGATCGGCCGTCGCGCCGCCATCAAGGTCCTGCACGCGCAGTTCGCCCACAACTCCGAGGCGTACACCCGCTTTTTGAACGAAGCGCGGGCCGTCAACATCATCCAGCATCCGGGCCTGGTGAACGTCTTTGAGTTCGGCCAGACCGACGATGGCAGCCCCTACATCGTCATGGAGTTCCTGGAAGGGCAGACGCTGGCCGACCGCCTGGCCGCCGTCGGTCGCATGAGCATGGGGGCGCTGCGCATCGCGCGCCAGATTGCATCGGCGCTGATGGCCGCCCACGCCAAGCACATCGTGCACCGCGACCTGAAGCCAGCCAACGTCATGCTGGTACCCGACCCCGACATGCCCGGGGGCGAGCGCGTCAAGGTCGTCGACTTTGGCATCGCCAAGATCTCGATCGAGCACAACGACACGGGATACAAGACGCGGGCCGGCGCCATCCTGGGCACGCCGACGTATATGTCGCCCGAGCAGTGTCGCGGGGCCGGCGAGGTCACCGACAAGACCGACGTCTATGCCCTGGGCGTCATGATCTACGAGATGCTGGTCGGTCGCCCGCCGTTCGTCGCCGAAGGTGGCGGCGAGATCATGGGCATGCACCTGTTCCAAGCGCCGCCCGCCCTGCACATGCTGGAACCCACGCTGCCGCTGGATCTGGTCGATCTGGTGCACAGCATGCTGAGCAAGGATCCAGATGCGCGGCCCTCGATTGTCCAGGTCGCACAAGAACTGGATCGCATCGGCGGCCGCCTGAGCGGTCCCATGCAGGCGGTCAGCACCGACATTCCGGTCGAGCCGAAGCCGCCAGGACCGCTGACCATCCCCATCGATCTGCGGCGACAGGCCCAGGTCACGGCGGTCAGTCATGCTCCCGTGACGCCCATGTCCCAGTCGGCTGCGCCGTCGAGTGGAACGCCGCCTTTGCCCAGTGCGCCGCACTTGGTCATGCCGGCGGTGGCCCCA
>JAYRFD010001326.1:0-6707 GCA_041908565.1 Polyangia bacterium
AGCTTCACCCCGGCATGCAGCAGCGACTGTGGAACGCGGCGCCCGAGATCAGCGAGGTGATCGCCAGCAACCACGCGTACCTTTCCAGCTTGCTGCCGGCGCAGAAGGCCGATCTGGACCTGCGTCTGCGCGATCAGCCCGACCTGACGCGGCGCTTGGCCGAGGGCCTGGACCTGGATGCCATGAATCTGGGCGTGCCGCTGGAACGTCGCCGACAGCTACGCCGTCTGCTGGGGCAGATCGACTTTCGCCTGCGCAGCCAGTCGGTGGCCGCCGTCTGCGATGAGTACGTCGAAAAGATGGGCAAGCTGCACGCACGGGCGCCCAGCATCGAAGCCATGCAGCAGCAGTGGGTCGCTCGCATGGGCGAGCAGGCCTTCTGGGAATACCGCCGGCGCATCGAAGATCAATACCGAAGCTGGTCGGGCGGCATCCTTCTGGGGGGGGCCGCCGGCAATGCGTCCAGTAGCTCGGGCACGGGGCTGCTGACTGGGGGAGGCGTCGCCCTGGGCATCGGAGCCGTCTTGACCACGCTGGGGGCGGTGCTGGTGTCCGAGAACATCGGCTGGGCGTTTGCCATCACCTTCGGGGTCATTGGACTCTTGGTCGGCCTGGTTCTTTTGATCGTCGGCGGCGTTGTCGCGTCGCGCGACTAAGGCACCGGGGCCGCGCCGATGTCACAGCGTCCGTCCGTGGTGGTGACCGGCCTGGGGGCGCTGTCGTCCCTGGGGCCGGGCGTCGATGCGCTGTGGGCAGCGATCGGGCAAGGGCGCGACGGCATCCAGCCGATTGCTCGCTTTTCCACCGAGGGCTTTTCGGTGCGGCTGGCCGGGATGGTGCCGGGGTATGACGCGGCGCCGCCCTGCAGCTCTGACGCGGAAAGCAGCCTGTGCACGCAGTTTGCGCGCTTGGTCGCCGTCGAGGCCTGGCAGCACGCCGGCTGTCCTGAGTCCGCGCGGGCCCGCACGGCGCTGATCATCGGGACCAGCACCGCCGATCGTCTGGAACATCCGCACGCGCTGGTCGCCACGCTGGGCGATGCCCTGGGCTTTTGCGGACCGCGCCTGGTGATCAGCACCGCATGCAGTTCATCGACGGGAGCCATCGGCCTGGGCTGCGATCTTCTGCGCTGGGGGGCCGCCGACATTGTGCTGGCCGGTGGCGTCGACGTGCTGACCCCCGACATCTTCGCAGGCTTCCACGCGCTGGGGCTTTTGAGCGCGGACAAGTGCGCGCCCTTCAGCCTGCCCGAAGGCACGACGCTGGGCGAAGGCGCCGGCTTCCTGGTGCTTGAGACCGCCGAGCATGCCAAGCGGCGCGGGGCCACGGTGCGGGCCTCTGTCTTGGGCTATGGCCTGTCCAGCGATGCCTACCACCCCAGCACGCCGGATCCGACGGGGGCGGGGGTGGCTCGCGCCCTGCAGTCGGCGCTGCAAAATGCCGGGCTTCCACCCGAGGCCGTCGACTACGTCAATGCGCACGGCACCGGCACCAGCACCAACGATCCGGCGGAGTGGCGCGCCATCCGACGGGTGTTTGGCGACCGCGCGGCAAGCCTGCCCGTGATCTCGCTAAAAGGTCACCTGGCGCATGCGCAGGGTGCGGCCGGCGTGCTGGAGACCATCGGCAGCCTGCTGGGCCTGCGCGAACAGATGATTCCGCCGACGCTGCACTTCACCAAGGGGCGGCTGCAGGGACCCGGCGATGTGGTCGGGCACGGGCTGCCGCGACCGCAGGCCCACCGCATCGTCGCCTGCAACAACTCAGCATTTGGCGGACACAATGCCGCGCTGATTGTTGGATTGGAATCGGGCTCGGGATTCGACGCTGGCCCGCCGGCCTGCGTTTCAGATCCCGTCCCTGGCCCCGTCCGTGGCCCTGTTTCGGCAAGCGTCCAGGCACCTGTTTCGACCGGCGTCCCCGCACCCGCGGCGTCTGAAGCCGCCGGTGATCGTCCGGTGTACGTCATCGGGGCTGGAGCTGTCGGCGAGCACGGCCTGGATCTGGCGGGGCTGCTGCAAACGGCCGCGACCCGAGCACCGGGCCGGCGGCGCGTGCCCCCCTTCCGCCTGGAAGCGCTGGTGCCGTCTGCCGATCCGCGTGGCTTGGATCCTAGCGCGCTGTACCTGCTTGCCGCTGCGGCCCTGGCCCTGCGCGATGGGGGTGTGGCCCTGCGCGGCGCGCTGCGCGAACGCACCGGGATCTTGGCCGGCGTCACTCGGCTGAGCCCTGACAGCGTCGGCGGCTTCAACCGCAGCATTGCCGAGCGGGGCCTGCCGCGCCTGGCCGCCAACCTGCTGCCGCACATGGTGTACAACGCGCCCGTCGGATACTGCTCGCAGCGGCTGGGGCTGCGGGGACCCAGCACCGCCCTGTGCGCGGGAACCGGCAGTGGGCTTCTTTCGATCGTGTACGGCGCGCGCTGGCTGGCGACGCGCGACGATGCCGACCTGCTTTTGGTCGGCGGCGTCGATGAACGAGCCGACAGCGATGATGACCGCCTGGGCGAAGGGGCCGCCTGCCTGCTGCTTTCACCGACCCCAGGCCCGCTGCCCATTGCCGTATCGGGCGTGGCGCTGGGGGGGGCGGGTCCGGTTTCGGGTCCAGGGGCCCTGGTCGACTGCGCAACGGCCGCCTTGCAGCGGGCCGGTCTGGAAGGGCAGCCGGTGGATGCCGTGTACGCAAGCGGGGCGACCGATGCGATGGCGGCGCTGCAGTCGGCGATGGCCGCCCGCCATGGCGGGGCGGGGCCGCGCTTTTTGATGCTGGATGCGCGGTTTGGTGTGGCTCCGTCGGCGGCAGCGGCGCTGGGCGGTGCCTTGGCCGTGGCCGAGCTACGCGAAGGCTCTGTCAAAAGCGCGCTTGTCGTCGCGGCCGGCGAAGGCACGGTCAGCCAAGCCCTGGTGCTGAAGCGACTGGCCGCCCCCACGCCCACGACACAAGGACCGACGTAACCAGCGGAGGATCGAGGATGGACGCAAGCCTACGAGCGCAGATCGAGCATCGCGAAGAGATCCTGGATCGCGTGCGCAAGCTGCTGATCGAACACCTGCACGTGCGCCGCGAGCCGTCCGAGATCGACCCCGACTGTCCGCTGTTTGGCAGCGGCTTGGGCCTGGACTCCGTCGACGCCGTCGAGCTAGTGGTCGGCCTGGGGGCCGAGTTTGGCGTGCAGCTAAAAGAAGATGCGGCGGTGCGGCGCAGCATGCGCACGGTCAACACCGTGGTGGATCTGATCCTGGCCGCAGAAGAGCACGGCGATGCGTAACGACCAAACGACCCAACTAAATGCCATTCGTCTGGCCACCGCGTGGAGCGAAGCCGACGCCGACGCTCTGGCGGTGGTGCGCATCCACGGCGAGCACGCCTTTGAAGCGACGGATGCGCTGGTGGCGGCCCCGCTGTACCTGCGCGATGGGCAGCTTTTGCACTCGCTGATCCTGCGACCGGATGCGACGCCGCTTGCCGATGTCTACGTCGGGCGCGACGACGAAGACTACCTGCTTTTGGCCGATGGCGTCTCGGCGGCGACGCTTGCCGACTTTGCGGCGGCTCAGCTCCCGGCTGGGCTTTCGTATGGCATCGACGATCTGCGACAGACGTCTTCGCTGCTTTCGCTGCACGGGCCCTATGCCTGGGAGCTTCTGGAGCACCTGACCAGCCCCGACGTCATCGGCCTGCCGTACCTGAACTTCTTTCGCTTCGAAGACTGGCTGTGCTTTCGCACCGGCAAGACCGGCGAATACGGCTATGACCTGCTTTTGCCCAGCGATGCGCTGGCCGACGTGAAAGCGCGACTGCAGCAGGTGGGCGCGGCCTATGACCTGCAGCACGTCGATGCGGCGGCGCTGTCGCAGTGCAGCCTGGAAAACTGGTTCTTCAACATCCACCAGCCGGGGCTGTCGGGGCTGACGCCGCTTGAACTTCAGCTGCAGTGGCGTGTCAGCTACCAAAAAGACTTCGTCGGCAGTGCGGCGCTGCGCAAGCGGCGGGAAGGCGGCATCGGCCAGCGCATCTGCTGCGTCGTTTCGGGCGGACCGCTGGCCGTCGATGACCCCGTGTTCTGTGGTGACGAGGCCCTTGGCAAGCTGGTGGTGGCCGGTTATTCGTCGACGCGCGGCGACTGGGTGGCGGTGGCGCTGCTGCAGCGCGCCTACGCCCACGCCGGCCTGTCGGGCTTCCACGCGATCCACGGAGGCGAACGCGTCGCGCTGCGCACGGTGTCGCCGCCGCTTCTGGACAACCGCAGCCTGCACGTGAACCCGCAGCGGCATCGCTATGCGACGCGGGCCGGCGATCGCTTTCCACCGATTGTTCCAGGGCAGGGGTCCGGCGCAGGGCGGGGTCCGGCGCCGGGCAAATAAGCAGCGAACGATCGCGCGTGTGTGGGGGCGGCAGGACGGGACGCTTACTGCGCGGCGTGCTCGACAGGGGCGGACGGGATCGCGGCGGCAGGCTCGGCACGGCCCGACTCGCGCAGCGCGCGATCGAGGACGCCGTTGACGAAGCCGGGGGACTCGCCGGTGCTGTAGCGACGGGCCAGCTCAATCGCTTCGTTTAGGATGACGCGGGCCGGTGTGTCGTGGGACTGCAAGAGCTCATAGCAGGCCAGGCGCAGCAGGTTGCGATCGACCCAGGACATGCGTTCCAGTCGCCAGTTGCGCGAACAGCGCCCCAAGAGCCCATCGACTTGGTCCAGGTGATCGCGCACGCCGAACACCAGATCTTCGACGAAGCGACGTAGCTCCAGCGTTTCTTTGCCCAGCGGCCCCTGCGCGGCATTGGCCGGCGAGTGGCCCTTGGCGACTGCCTGCTTGTCGTCGCTGCCGCTGTCTTCGGCTTCCATGTCGCTGCCAAATAGCTGGCTGAAGTACAGCCCGACGCCCTGATCGCCGTCGAGATCCGGCTGGCGATCGAGCAGACAGAGGATCTGCAGCGCGATCTCGCGCCCGCGGCGTCGACTAGCCATGGCGGCCCACGCTTTCGCTGCGACCCAGCCCGGCGTCTAGCTGGCGATACAGCGAGATCATCTCCAGAGCGGCGACGGCGGCATCGGCGCCTTTGTTGCCGGCCTTGGTGCCGGCGCGCTCGACCGCTTGCTCGATGGTATCGGTGGTCAGCACGCCAAAGATGACGGGCACCGACGACCCCATGGCGGTCTGCGCGATGCCCTTGGCGGCCTCGCCGGCGACGTAGTCAAAGTGTGGCGTCGAGCCGCGGATGACGGCGCCCAGGCAGATCACGGCATCGAAGCGGCCGCTGCTGGCGCAGCGACGGGCCAGCGGGGGAATCTCGAAGGCGCCGGGGCAGCGTACGATGGTGACGCTGTCGGCCCGTCCACCGGTGCGGCGCAGGACATCCAGGGCGCCTTGGATCAGGTGCTCGACGATAAAGGCGTTGAAACGACTGGCGACGATGGCGATGCGCACGCCACGGGCAGAGATCTCTCCACCGAGTTCGTGCACGGTCATCTCGACCGCGGCTTCGGGCTTGGTGTTGGGCATGGTGACTCGCTTGGCTTTTCTACTCGTCCAGGGCGGCAGGCGACGGGGCGGGCGGCGACCGCTAGGGGATCTGCATGCCGCCGGATACGTTGATCGTCTGGCCGGTGATGTAGTCGGAAAGAGGCGATGAGAAGAACAGGACGGCGTTGGCGATGTCCTGCGGGCGGCCAAAGCGGCCCATCGGAATGCGCGACAAGGTGGCTTGGCGCTGCTCTTCGGGGACGCCTAGCACATCGCCGGGCTTCTTGGCAGCGGTCATGCGCGTCTCGGTAAAACCAGGAGCGACGGCGTTGACGTTGACCCCGAAGCGCGCCCATTCCTGGGCGACGACGCGGGTGATGCCGACGTTGCCCATCTTGGCCGCGACATAGTTGATCTGACCGGGGTTGCCGCGGATGGCCGCCGTCGAGAAAAAGTTCACGATCTTGCGGTTGTAGCGGACGTGGCCGTGCTCTTCTAGCTCGCGCTTGCCGACTTCGCGCAGGTATGGCGCCGCCGAGCGGATGCAGTTGAAGGTGCCAGTCAGGTTGACGTCGATGACCAGATCCCACATCTCGTCGGTCATCTGGTGGCACATGCGATCGCGGCTGAGCCCGGCGTTGTTGACCAGGATGTCCAGCTTGCCGTAGTGGTCGACGGCGGCGCGCATCAGCTTGTCGGTATAGGCGGGATCGGTGATCGAGCCGATCGAAGCGATCGCGCTGCCAGCCCGCAGCCCGTTGCAAGCGGCGACCGCCTCGGCCGCGGGCTCGGCGTCGACGTCATTTATGACCACGCAGGCCCCGGCGTGGACCAAGGTCAGCGCGCAGGTCCGCCCGATGCCGCGGCCGGCGCCGGTGACCACGGCCACGCGATCGGCCAGAAGCCCGGGCAGACCGACGAGAAGTCCGTCACGATCTGCGGCCAGAAAAGAGGTTGCTCCGTGCCCCGATTCCTCAGACATGGCGCGCAATCTATCACAGCTTCCTTTCTCGGGTCGGGCTGCTTTAGACTGACCGGATGAAGCGCGCTCTCGGAACCTTTGGTTTGTCGAACGAGTCGTGGCAGCGGGGGACTTCACCGGTCCGCATGGGAAGCTGGCTTCAGCTGGGGCTGGCTTCCTTGTCATCGCTGCTGGTGTTGCCAGCGGCTGCGCAGGCCATGAAAGTGGCCGTCCATGTCCCGACGCTGGAATCGGACCTGAAGATCTCGGAAGGTCGACGC
>JAYRFD010001327.1:0-3706 GCA_041908565.1 Polyangia bacterium
CCTCCCCCGCCGAATGCAAGCACTTCACGGTAACCTGACCGGACTTAAGCCCAGCCAGCAGCACATGCTGGAGCGCATCTATCGTCGCCGCATGGCCAGTCACGAGGTGGTATCGGACGAGCTGGCCAGTTTTCTTTGCGAGTGCTCGCGCGAGGTCAAGCGGCAGGTCGGCGTGCTGATTGATCGCGGCGGCACCGTCACCCATGTCATCGTCGGCGACCCGCACCGCTTGCTTCTGCCCGATATCGGTCGACAGCGCGCCGGACGGGGACGCCTGCGTGGCCTTCGCCTGGTGCACACGCACCTGCGGGCCGAGCCGCTGACGCGCGATGACTTGATGGACCTGGCCAAGCTGCGTCTGGATCTGGTGGCGGCGATCGCGATGAATCCCAGCGGCCTGCCAAGCCGCCTGTACATGGCGCACCTTCTGCCGCCCAACGTCGAAGAGCGTCTGTGGCGCGAGCTCCCCCCCGTCCCTGCCCAGCAGCGCGGTGAGGTCGGCGATCCACGCGACGACGCAGCCGGGCACTTCGACGAGCTGATCCGCGCCCTGGAAGACGAGCTGCAGCGCAGTGCGGCGGCCGCGCAGATCGTCGAAGGCGATCACGAGCGTGCGCTGGTTGTGCAGGTCCTTTGTTCACCGCATCGCGGCCGCGTCGATGCGCGATCGAAAGCATCGCCGCCACGGGGTGATGCGCTGTCAGCAGCGGTCCCCGTCGGTCTGGCGCCCAGCAGCCCCGTGCACGATGCCGCGTGGAATGTCGAAGCGCGCGGCGCCGAGCTACGCGAGCTTTGCCGCACCGCAGGCCTGCAAGTGGTCGATGTCATCACGCAAAGGCGGCCAGAACCCGATCCGCAGTTCCTGCTGGGGCGCGGCAAGCTGGACGAAGTGGTGCTGCGCGCTCTGCAGCATGACGCGACTCTTTTGGTCTTCGATCCCGAGCTGTCACCGGCGCAGGCCCGTGCGATCTCAGACGCGACAGAGCTGAAGGTCATCGATCGCACGATGCTGATCCTGGATATCTTCGCGCAGCACGCGCACAGCCGCGACGGCAAGCTGCAGGTCGAGCTGGCTCAGCTGCGCTATGCCCTGCCGCGCTTGATCGAAAAGAACACCATGATGTCGCGCCTGACGGGCGGCATCGGCGGACGGGGTCCCGGCGAAACCAAGCTAGAGATCAACCGACGTCGGGCGCGCGAGCGCATCACGCAGCTAACGCATGCCATCGCCGATCTGTCGCGACAGCGGGCGGAACGACGCAAGCAGCGCCAGCGTCGGGCGTTGCCGGTTGTCGCTATCGTTGGCTACACCAACGCGGGCAAGTCGACGCTTTTGAACACGCTGTCCAAAAGCCAAGTCTTGGTCGCCAATCAGCTGTTCGCGACCTTGGATCCAACCAGCCGGCGTATGCGCTTTCCCGACGAGCGCGAGCTGATCTTGACCGACACCGTGGGCTTTATCCGCGACCTGCCCGCCGATCTGAAGGCGGCGTTCCGCGCCACGCTGGAAGAACTAAACGAAGCGGATCTGTTGCTGCACGTCCTGGACGCCAGCGATCCGGCGGTCCTTGGGCATCGCGACTCGGTCGACCGTCTGCTGCGCGAAATGGACCTGCAAGACAAGCCGCGACTTTTGGTGTGGAACAAGATCGATCGCCTGGATGCGGAAGGCTGGCAGCGGCTGACCGATATGACGGAACGCCTGACCGGTCCGGGCTTGGGCAGCGTCGCGCTGGCGGCCAGTCAGCCCGATACGGTGCGCCCGCTTCTTGTGGCCATCGATCAGCTGCTGGCGACGCAGCCAGCCCGCGAGCACTGGATCGGCTGGGGCGCGACGCCGGCAGTTCTATAGGGGCAGTCGAGTTCGATCGCAGCGTGTCGATGGTCGCGCTTTCGATCACAGCGTGTCGATGGTCGCGCTGTGGAAGACCTCGCCGCGGAGAAAGCGCCCCAAGTCGCCGGCGTTCGGCTGCGAAAGAAGTGATTCGTAGACCGAGCAGGGCATCAAGCGAAAGTCGACGCTGACGCGGGTGTGCTGGCTGCGATTTTCGGCACCGCCGTGCACGCAGCGCGGATCAAACAGCAGGACTTCACCGCGCTTCATCGCAACGGGCCGACACGATTCCACGATGCGACGCTGCAGATCCAGGTCGCGGTCGCGTTCGCGATAAAACGCATCCAGGCCGTGACGATACCGCGCTTCGTCTCCGCCGATGTTGCGCAGGAAGTGCGACAGAATGGCGATGCCGTCGTCGCGGGTCGAGACATGCAGCGCCGCGCTGCCTTCGCAGTCGCACAGGGGCAGCCAGCCCTGCAAAAGTTCGAAGGGATGTCCGCCCAGCGTGTCGCTGTGCTGCTGCAAACCCAGACCACTTTCTGTGCGCAGCTTTCCGGGAAACGGCGACGGAAAGTGAAAGCGAAGGATCGGCGATTGCTGAAACACGAAGTCTTCGCCGATCACCTGGCGCCTCAGCGCGCGCAGAAATTCGTAATAGGCGGAAAGCAGCGGCGGGTCCTGGACATAGAACGCGCGCGTCACCGCATTTAGGTAATTCTCGTCGAGCCGGGTGTCTTCCGGCGGCAGCACCTGGTGCAGCAAGTGAAGCGGCTGCGGGCTGCGCACAAAGCCTTTTTTGACAAGCAGGCGCTGCACCTGCGGCTCGATGCGATCGGCGCCGATGGGCAGTTGGATCTGGCGGATGCCGTCGGAAAACCAGTGTTGTGACTGCAGGGGCAGCGACATCTGCGGACCCCGCCGACCTAAGGCACCAGCTTGTAGCCAAAGCCATAGACAGTCAGGATGTGCCGCGGATGGTGCTGGTTGTCTTCCAGCTTCTTGCGCAGCTTCACGACGAAGTTGTCGACGGTGCGGTTCGATGGATAGGCCTCGATGCCCCAGATCTTGTCGAGGATCTCATCGCGCGACACGGGCTGCCCTTCGCGTTCGTACATCAGCTTCAGAAGCTCGACTTCGTAGAACGTCAAGGTCTGCGTCTTGCGATTCTTGGTCAGCGTGTGCTTCTTAAAGTCGATCTCGCTGCTGCCAATGGTCAGCACATCGGGCTGGCTGGCGGGCTGCACGCGCTGCAAGCGCCGCAGGATCGCCTTGATGCGCGCCAAAAGCTCTCCGACGGAAAATGGCTTGGTGACATAGTCGTCGGCGCCGGCTTCCAGACCGCGGATCTTGTCCAGTTCCTGCCCGCGCGCGGTCAGGATGATGATCGGCACAAGCTGGTTCTTGGCGCGAATCTGTTCGCAGACTTGGTAGCCGTTGATATCGGGCAGCATCAGGTCGAGGATCACCAGATCGGCACCGCGCTCGGTCATCTCGCGCACGCCGCTGCGACCATCGGGGGCGGCGACCACTTCAAAGCCTTCGAACTCAAGCACGTCGGTCAGACCGCGGACGATGTCGGGTTCGTCTTCGACCAGAAGGATGCGACCGCGGGCCGCTGCATGCTGCGATCCCGATGCAGCGCTACCGCCGGCCGCTGGCTGTGGCCCGCTGGGCGATGATGCGCTGGGTGGACTGGATGCGGGCGCCGCAGCCGGGTCCACTTTGGCGCTGGCGGCAGAGCCAGAGGAAGCAGGGGACGGGACGTTCTTGCGCTCAGCCATGGGCAGCTTCCGGCGATTCTACATCGTCTGAGCCGCCGACGGGCGGACTCGGCTCACGCACGGGCAGGGTCACGGTAAAGGTTGAACC
>JAYRFD010001328.1:0-3585 GCA_041908565.1 Polyangia bacterium
CGCTCGCCGCAGCCAGCGCAGCCCGCGCGGCCTTCGCCGAGTTCTTGAACAGACACAGCACCGACCCATCACAGAACGCGATCGAGACCAGCGCGAACATCGGCGCAGAGCGGCGGCGAGACCACTCGACAGCCACGCGCAGCGCATCCGCCTCGCGGCGCATCGCCAGCACACGCCAGATCTTCCGCGGGCCAGTGGTGTAGCTGTGCAGCCGATCCAGGGCTTGCCGCTCGCCCGGGTTCTGCAAATCCAGCGCAGCGACGATGCGAGGCGGACTCTTTCGCAGCGACGAGAGACGACGACGAGAAGATGCACTTGTAGCAGGGGGACCAAAGCACATAGAGTGCTCCTGTCTGCGTCGGATGCATGCTTGGCGGCTGAGTCCGACGCGGGCTATGGGCTCGATCGTCTCGCGACGGTCGGGCCTGTTTTGTTTTCGGCCCGCAGCAGGCGGGCTCTACGGCGAGTGATACATCAGAAGCGCCACGCAGGCAATTCTCTTAACGTAGGATGTTCGTCTGTCGCGAATCGAATTAGGCCATCCTGGGGGACTCTGTTAGGCAGTGTCGATGGTTCGTGGCAGACGGAATCCCCGATATCTGGGCTTGGCCCGCCGACTCCTGACGGCTCGGACACAGCGCAAACTGACCCGCATGGCGCTGGCAGACCTCGCCGCGGTCGGTGCGCCAACCGTTCTGTACACCGAGACGGCAGATCGCATCCCGACCGTGGCAACCATCGCGCGCTTGGCTGCCGCGATGAACGTAGATGCGGGCTGGCTGGCATTCGGCACCGGCATCGAAGCAACGTCGGCGGCACTCCAGACATCCGATGGGATGGGCGAACGCCTCGGCGCCTTGCGGACTGCCCGCTGCCTGACCAAAGCAGCGCTTGCGCGCATGGTTGAGCTGAGCCCCAGCGCATACGCCAAAATCGAAAACGGTGGTCAAACGGGAGTCGATACCCTTGAAAAACTCGCCGATGCCCTGCGCGTCTCGCCGGCCTGGCTTGCGTTCGGTGTCGGCCCGCGTGAGCTTCCCCCGCGGCGTAGAGCTGGCGCCGCGGCTGCGCCATAGAGGAGAATCCCCAAGCGGGGCCACTCCCAGCACTGCGCAGCGTGGCGATCTGCGGGACGGTCGGGACGCTTGCGCCGTCAGCGTCGGAGAACGCGGGCCGGATCGCGTCCCGGTGAAATGGGAAGCGCGGGACGGTCGGGACACTGCCGCGATCTGGCTCGCCGAAGTGTCCACAGCGTCCGCCCCTGTCCCGGCCCGCGGGACGCCTCTGTGAGCAGTGCCACCCACGGCCCATCATGCGAGTGTCCCATCTGTCCCGGCCTGGATAGCGTGCGGACTCGCCGGGGTTCGTTCCCACTGCCGGACGATCGCCGGATGCACAACCCAGGCTTCCGAGTCTCGGCGCTGGCCAGCGACGCGGGCGATCTGGTGATGGGCTGCCAACAGGTCCAGCGTGCTGCGGGCCGTCTCTACCGTCTCGTTCCGCGCGACGATGCGGTGAGCGTCGCGGGTCGTAAAGCGCCGGCAGCGATCGCTGGCAAGGTGGGCCATCAGCTTGCGAGCCGCACGCAGCTCTCTCGATTCATGCATCAGGCCAAAGGCCCGGCGAGCATGCGCGATTAGGTAGTCAGCCAGCCGGGCCGCGCGTTGGAACGCTTCCAGGCTCGCCGGGATGCGCCATGGCTCGCGATCGTCGGGTTGGCTCATCAGGTGAAACAGCGCCGCCAAGCGCACGATCGTCCCGATGAGCTTGTTCCCCCAGCCGGCCAAGTCCCGCAGCGCACCGTCGGGCCGTAACTGCGTCTCGATGCGCGTGGCCAGTGCCTCATAGGCGTTGAGCGTCGCCGCATCGAAGCCGAGATCGTGCGGAACGTCGGGCCGCGGCATGCGAAGCGCCCAGCCAATCAGAGCCAGATAGGCATCGCGCACCGTGGGTGGAATCCTCGGCCCGATCGGAACGCGGTAGCCAACCAAGCTGTGACCGGGGACGGCGAACAGCATGCGCGCCAACAGGCCCCGCTCGCGCAGCTCGGGTCGTGCGGTCAGCCTTCGCAGAGTGGCCGGCTGCGTCGTCACCGCCACGACCAGCGCCGGATGCGCGATCGGTGGATACTCGCGTTCCCGGTTCGAGCGAGTCACGGCGATCCGCTCTCCGTCGTAGGCTTTCAGGTACACATCCAAGTTGGGCGTCTTGTCGTACCTGCCCACAAGCTGATCGAAGATGCCGCCCCCCTCGGGACTCATCAGGCAGGCATGGCCGCCGGTCTCACTCATCAGTCGGGCCAGTCCTTCGGCGGTCGTGTCTTGCGTCAGGAAGTCGGCCCGCGGTGGACGGTGCAGAGCATCTAGCTTGCGCCGCAAGGCGGATACGGCGCTCAGCGCTTCGCCCTCGTTCTCGTCATCGCCACCGCCGGCTTGGGTCGCGCGGGTAAGCCGAGCTTCCAACAGGCGCCGCTGTGCTTCGTAGTCTGACCACTGCGGCGCAAGCTCGTGTTGTCGTTCCTGCTGATAGGTGAGAAGCGGTGCTTCCAGCGCTGCATAGGTCGCTGACTTCCGCTCGCCAACATCCGCAGCGGCCACGGCGTAGATGCACAGCGATTCGCGATAGTCACCGCAGGGCCGCACGCGCACCTTGCCAGCCCAGCAAGCCGACATCAGCCCCAGCGCCACCATGCCCGCCAGATCGCGCGGAACCTGTACCGAGGCGGCCACTGCATCGACGAAGTCACCGATGATCGGTGGCAGTGCATCATCCGGCCAAGGGGGCGCTGCGGCGACATCGAGCAAGGGCTGCGGGTCGGGCCAGCCCTGGGACATCAGCATGATCGTGGTCTGCTCATCCTGTAGCGTTTGACGTTGAGCGGCCAGCACTGCGCGCGCCTCGCCGTCTGCGTCGGATTGCGCGATGCGCTCATCGACTTTGCGGATCTGGCGATCGATATGCGCCCTGCGAACCGTCGCGACATAGTCGCTAAGGCTGAGGGGTGCGGCTTCGGCCTGCAGCTCTCGCAGGTACTGTGCCCCCCCGCGATCGTGGAGTCGCGCCGCAAAGCCGAGCGCGCCCAGCTTCGCGCAGACTGCATCGGGCTCACAGACAGGCCCACCGGTCGCCAGTGCGCCGCGTTCATACAGAGCATGCAGCGCCCGAAAGACAGCCTCATGGGCAAAGTCGGCGAAGTGCTCAGCGGTCAGCCCCAGGTCAGCCACGCCAGCAAACTGCGTTGAATCGCAAAGCAGGATGCTCAGCAATCCTCGCTCTGCCTTCACCGCATCGTCGTAGGTCGTGCGATTTGTTCGGTGTAGAGTGCTCATGTTCTTGCGCGGGGTGGCCCGGTCTCGTTTCGCGGCGTCGCCGGGCTGCCCTGCCCTTTCATTTCGCCCGTTGCCGTCTGTGCTGTGCGCGATTCCGAGTAACCAAGGCTTCAACGCGCGCCACATCTTCGGGCGTGAGTTCATCGTCCGAGCCAAGCGCCTGACCCTGTGCCGGGTCGCTCGGCTCTCGCAGCGAGTCATGGACGGCCTGTAGCTCCGCGATGACCACGCGCAACGTCTCGCGCATGCCGATCCG
>JAYRFD010001329.1:0-2369 GCA_041908565.1 Polyangia bacterium
CAAGAGCTGATCGCTGAAAATCCCGCGCTACCCGCTGACAGCATCGCCGTGTACTGCCGCGGCAACCAGCTTCGCGAGGTCCGCATCTGCTATTCCAAAGACCTCAAGCCGCAGAGCTGTTCTGCCGCCGTCCACGATGGCTGCCCGCGAGCCGGCATCACCGTCCTGCCCCTGCGATCCGCGCCGAGCAGCGCCCAGTAGCGCATCGCGCGCCACGTCATCGCGCCATCTAGTCCAGCCACGCAGGCAGCGTGCCGCGTATCATGATCCTGCAAAGGAGACGCACGGCACATGGGAACCCCGTCTGGTCCAGCGATCCCCGCTACGGTCGACGATCCCGCGAGCAAGAAAGAAGGTGCGTCGCCGCGTGTGGCGCTGGCTCCCGGGGCGACGTTTCGCAACCTGACCATTCACAGCGTGCTCGGGCGCGGCGCGATGGGCACGGCGTATCTGGCCAGTCATCCCATCTTGCAAGTTCCCCATGTCATCAAGACGTTTCACGGCGCCACCGACCTTTCGATTTTCCGCGAGGCGTATCTGGGGGCGCGCGTCAGTTCTCCCCAGGTGGTGTCGGTGCTGGACGCCGGCATCGAAGGCCCCGTGGCCTTTGCCGTGCAGCAGTACGTCGACGGCATCGACCTGGGAGAGCTGCTGTCGACCTGGACCAAAGAAGGCCGCAAGCTGCCGCTTGAGCTGGTCATTCACTTGGTCCGCGACACCGCGCGTGGACTGCATGCCTTGCACCAAGCCGGCGTCGTGCACTGCGACATCAAGCCCGCCAACTTGTTTCTGGCGGCGAACGGAGCGGCCATGGTTGGCGACTTCGGCATCGCCAGCGATACACGCGTGGTGCAGGCGCGTCGCGGCATCAGCGGAACGCCGCTGTTCATGGCGCCCGAGCTATGGAACGAAAAGCCGCCGGATCGTCGATCGGATCTGTATGCACTGGGGGCCACCGCGCAGCTTTTGTCGACGGGGCAGCCGCCGTTTGTCGCCAACAGTGCTGCTGGGTTGTGCATTGCCCACGTGTCCGATCCCTATGTGCCGCCGGCCGCTCGCACGCCGCGTGAAGCGTACTTTTATTCCGTCGTAGAACGCCTGCTGCGCAAGGATCCCAGCGAACGCTACGCCAGTGCCGAAGCGCTGTCGCGCGACTTGGCCTTGATCGAAGAGTCCCCCCCGCAAGTCGATTCGGTCAGTGCCGATCGTGCTCACATCGGCGACCTGCGCGTCGCGCTTTCGGTCGGTGATCTGTCGGCGCATGCTGCCGATGTGATCGTGAATGCCGCGAACACCAGCCTGGCCATGGATGTCGGTGTGGCGGCAGCCCTGCGACGAGCCGGCGGCGAAGAACTGGCAGCGGCTGCCCTGGCGCAAGGCCCGGCTGCGATGGGCGATGTGCTGTGGACGCCCGCGGGTCGTCTGAAAGCGCGGCATGTTGCCCATGCCGTGGCGGCGCTGGGCGGTGCGATCTGTCTGGGGCGGGCGACGCTGCGCACGCTTTTGGGCAGTGAAGCCCGTCAGGCGCGGCGCGTTGCGTTTCCCGCCTTGGGCACTGGCGTCGGACGCGTGCCGCCGGCCCTGGCGGCCAAGCTGATGCTGGAAGCCATCGTGACGTTTGCTCGCCTGAAGCCTCGGTCGGTCGAGCTGATCGATCTGGTGCTGTTTGACGACGCGACACGCGCCGTGTTTCGAGAAGTCATGCACTCGATGTAGCCCGCTGAACCGCATGAAAAGAAGCAAGACAATCGCGCTGCTGGGTCTTCTTATCGGGCTGGGCGGGTCCGTTGAAAGCCTGGCGCGCGTCGACGGAAATACGGCGGCGGGGCTGTTTGGCGGACGCTTCGTGATCCAGGGTCTGGGCGGACACGCGTCCCATACTCACGGCGGTCCTCCTGCTCAGGTGGGTGGCGTGCGCGTGCGGCTGCAGAATCACACCGATCAGGCGCAGCGCGTATCGGTCACCGACATCGAATTCCTGACCGGCGTCAAAGACTGCGATCATCCCCCGACGCAGGTCGTGTCGCATCCGCGCTTCGGTGGCCTGTTCTGGGAAGACAGCGATCAAAAAGAAAGCACGCCGCAGCTTTTGATTCCTGCGGGAAAGACCGCCACGGTCAGCGTTGGTTTTGCGTCGGTGCCGGCCTACTACGTCTACTGCGATCGCTTCGCGTTTCGCGTTCACTTCAAGGTGGGCAAGTCGACGATCTCGGTGGTTTCAGAAGTGCTGGTGACACGTCGCGAGCCGCTGCGCCATCCGCCTACTGACCGGTAGCAATCAGTCGCCACCACCAGCCTGGGCGGTGGGCGTGGGCGATGTCGGCCGAGGCATCGGCAGCAAGCCAGCCTCTTGCAGTTCGGGGTCGCTG
>JAYRFD010001330.1:0-4330 GCA_041908565.1 Polyangia bacterium
GGCATCGACGCTGCGCTGGCGCGCGACTCCCGTCGTGCGAGGCTTGCAGTCCCTGCCCCTGCAGCTGGGCAGCTGAATCAGCGGCGGTGCGATCGAAGGTCGCGCATTCCGCTGCCGCGCCATGCAGGCCACCAAAGGCGGAACCAGAACAACGTCACCGCTCGACACGCCTTGCGGTTTGCCGCCCGGCGGCTGCACGCGTGATTTTGTTGTCGCTCGCCCGGGGTGAGTGCTAACAGCGCCGGTCCCGTCGACCATCTGGCCCCAGCCGCAACATCGCAGAGCCCGCGCAGACCCGTCGAGGCGTCCAGCATGGGCAGCCCGCTTCCCATCGCACAAGCCGACGATTTTCTTCCGCACGGCCCATTCGTAGACTGGTGGTATGGAACTCCTGACTTCGACGCATGAGTTCTTCCATGGGGTGCTGCAAAAGGCTCGATCGGCGCAGGCGCTGCGGCTGCACGACAGCACCGAGTTCTATCTGGTCAACCTGCTGGCCGAAGGCAAAGAGAAAAGCGCCCTGGATCAGCCGCTGTCCCTGCGACTGGCCGAGGCCGAGCAAGCCGAAGGACCCGAGCGCGTGCGACGGCTAAAAGAGATCGGCGACACCGCGCTGTATGTCTGCGGCTTCTTTGCCGAAAGCCTGGCGCGCCGGCTGGTCAGCGTCGAGTTCTACATGACGCTGGGCGGCGCTGCCTATGGCCACTTGGCGGCGACCGGGCGGGCCGTTTCCGATCGGCTGCGGTCGGTGTTTGACGAGCTTTCCGATAAGTTCCCGCGTGTGGTCGACCTGCTCAGCGAGGCCCGTGGCGAGCTGTGCATCCATAGCTCGAACAACATCCTGCGGCTGTATGAGCTATGGATGCAGACGCGCAGCGAGCACCTGGCCCGTCGGCTGCGAGCCGCCGGACTGATCCTGCCGTCCGAAGTTCCCCAAGGCTAGCCAGGGCTCGCCTCGGACCGCACAACAGCCCGTGGCCCCAGTCAACGCACCCGAGGGACCCATTCGAGAGCTGTTGAGCGATAAGTAGGGGGAGGCTGCCCAGGCGTTTCCCCGCGTGCGATGCGTCGTGCGATCGTCGGGCCGCGCCGAAAAATTGCGCGCGTGCGGCAGGCCGTCGAACATCGGCGCTTATGCCGCGTCGCGCGGTCTCATCCTCGGCATCTTCTACGTCGCTGCGCCCCGGTGAACCCGGCTTGCGTGGGTCACCGCGAACCAGCAAAGCGGCTGTGCCCAGCGAGCCCGCGCTGCTATGGGGTCTGATCGGCGATCTGCTGCGTCTGCCCCTGTGGCTGCTGTGGCTGCTTCTGGGACGGGCCGAAGCCCGCGAAGGTCTGCGTCCCCTGACCCGGATCGCCGCCTTCGCCACAGCGGCACGCATGACGGCGACGCTGATCGTCCTGAACCTAGCCGTGTTTACGGCCGAGGTTCTGGCGCGGACCAGCGGGCTGTCCGATCGCGAGATCCTGCAGCAGTTCGCCCTGCAGCCCGCCGATCTGCTGCAGGGCCGCTTTCTGCCGCTGTTTCTGCACGTGTTCGCGCACGGCAGCGCGGCGCATCTTCTGGGCAATATGCTGGCGCTGTTTGTCTTTGGGCGCGTCGTCGAAAGGCACCTGGGACCCTGGCGTGTCCTTTTGGCGTATGGGCTGGCCGCCTTTGTGTCGACCAACGTTTCGTTGACCGCACAGCTTCTGTGGCCATCGCTGGGCGGCGGCCCCGCGCCGACGCTGGGAGCATCGGGCGCCGTCGCCGGGCTGGTGGCGCTGGGTGTGCTTTTGCAGCCGCTTTCGATCACCTTCGAAGCCCTGGTGCCACTGCCGCTGTTCGTCGTCGGCTGGCTGGCCATGGCAGCCGATGTGCTTTCGCTGTGGAAAGCGGCATCCGGCCCGCTGCTTGGCCAAGCGACATCGTCGGTCGCAAGGGCAGCCAGCGTCGATCATCCAGCCCACCTGGGCGGCTATCTGTCGGCCTGTTTGTTCTATTTCCTGCTGGATCGTCGACAGAAACAGCGAGCCCACACCGGCCTTTTAATCAACATCGTCTCGGCTGCCGTCGCATTCACCGTCTGGAACTGCCTGCTGCGTCGCTGACCGGACCGCGCCCACCGCGACCCGAGCATCGGCCCAAGCACCGACCCCAAGCATCGGCCCAAGCATCGGCCCAAGCACCGACCTAACCGCGGCAGGGGAGCGGCATTCCCTGTTTGCGCGGTCGAAGCGCCGGTCGAATCCCGCAAAAACCGCGCAAACCGACGCACTGCCCCATTTGCTGGGCCCAGCGCCGCAACGAAGGTGGATCTTTCACTACCTTGGCCGTACCCTAAGCCGCAGTGCTCGGGCTGGCATACGTCTTTTGTTGCCTGGTGTGGTCGACGACATGGCAGGCCATTCGCGTCTGTCTGCTGGGCTATCCACCTTTTTTTGGGGCGGCGCTGCGCTTCCTTTTGGCGACCCTGATTATGGGCATCGCCTGCGCGGCCGTGGCCCACCGTCGAGGTGAATCGCTGCGGCAGCTTTTGCCCTCGCGCCCGGCGCACCTGGGCATCCTGGCCGCCGGGCTGCTAAACGGCTTGGGCTACGGCTGCATCTACAGCGCGGAACAGACGCTGTCAGGCGGCACCACGGCCATTGTCTGCGCCGCCAGTCCCCTGTTCACGCTGCTGGCGGCTCGCCTTCTGGGTGTCGAGCCGCTGCGCTGGCATCGCTTGTTCGGCTTGGCCATCGGCGTCTGCGGCGTCGGAGCGATCTTCTGGGACGGCCTGCGCAGCGGACGCGATCAGTTCCAAGCCATGCTGCTGGCCGGCATGGCATCGGTGTTCATCTGGCCGCTGTATGGCGCCTTGCTGAAGCGCTACGCCAGCGGCGTCTCGACGCTGGTCAGCACGACGTACTTTCTTTTCTATACGTCGCTGATCCTGTTTGTGCTGAGCCTGTGGCGACACGAGTCGTTCACGCAGTTCCTGTCGGCCCCACTGAAAGTCCACCTGGCCTTCGCGTACCTGACCATCGTCGGCAGCGTGCTGGCCTGGTCGATCTACATGTGGCTGCTGGCACGGCTGGATCTGTCGGTGTTGTCGACGCTGGGGCTGGTGCAGCCGCTGTTGTCGCTGAGCCTGGACCTGCTCTTGCGCGAAGCCCAGCTTCAGCCGCGCGGCTATGTCGGAGCGGCCCTGGTCTTGATCGGCATGGCGCTGACCACACAGCGAACCGTGAAGGCGCAGCGCCAGGACACGTCTGTGTCTTCCAGCCCACGCTCAGACGGAAAATAGCCGAGCTGGGCATGTGTCAAAGACACCCACATCGTTCGCGCGGGGGCTCTCTATTTTCTGGCCGCGCGGTGTGTGGGCCCCCTAAGATCGTCGACATGTTGAAGACGCAGATGCAGACACGCTGTCCTTCGGATTCTTCCCCTCGTCGTTGGCCGCAGGCCTGGGTCACGCGCGGCTTGCGCTTGGCTCTACTCACGCTGGTCGTCTCGACGGCGCCCGGCTGCACGTACTTGAACCAGTTCCTGGGCTCGGGGGGCGTACAGGGCGTCGCCAACTTGCTGGCACCGCGAGTCAGCGCCACGCCCCTGCGCTTGTCACGCGCCCCCAGCATGCAGGCACTGGGCGCCTACTACTGCCCGCAGGTCATCAACGATCCGATCGCGCGCATGGGCTGCGCCGTCGTCATCGGCCCACCGCCGCCGCAGAATCAGCTGGTCTTTGAATTCGCGACAACCGTCACGATCCAGAACCCCAACAACGTGCCGATTCCGGCGCTGGACGTGCTGTTGGCGATGAAGATGTTCCAAGGGCAGCCCGGCACCGAAAGCCTGGGCGCGGTCTGCGTATCGATGTGCGGCCAGCAGGACCCGACCTGCAACGGCCAGCCCAAGCCCGGCGCCTGTACGTCCAACCAGCCCACCATCCGCACCATGCGTGACTTCGTCGCTGCGGTGCCCGGCTTGATCGCCGGCCTGGTCGGAGCCGCGATCAGCGGCGAGCTACGCAAGTCGACCATCGCCGCCGGTGGCAACGTTGTTTTGAACCTGAACTTTGGCCTGGGGATCGATCAGGCGCTGCGCGTGATTCAGAAGGTCGTGCCGCAGCTTGTGCAGTCGCAGCTACAGCGCGGTCGACCATCGCTGATCATTCCGGTTTCCGGCGAAGGAACGGTGTTCGTGAACCTGCCAGGCAGCGGGCGCATCGGCGTCGGCTTTGGGCCGCTGACCACGAACTGGCAGGTTCTGTAAGCGTTACTCGGTTGGGCCGGCCTGGTTCAGCACCGCGATGCACGGCATGTCGCGGAAGCGCTGCGCATAATCCAGGCCATACCCGACGACGAA
>JAYRFD010001331.1:0-3904 GCA_041908565.1 Polyangia bacterium
ATGGTCAGAACCGTCTTGCCGTCTTCGGTCTCGCGTTCGTACTTGAGCACCGTGGCGCCGGGATATTTCTTCTTGGCAGCGGCCAAGACCGGCTTGGGCACGGCGGCTTCGGCGATGACGTCTTCGGTCTGATGAGCCTGCACCGCCGATGGAAGAGCCCCACAGGTCAGCGTAGCGGCCAGCAGGATGGGATGAATGCGTCGGGATTTCTGTGCGTGGTTCATGGGGGACCTCCACGCGCTATCTGGCGCCGATCGGCGCGCGTCGTCAATCGCGTCGTCAATCGAATCGACGCAAAGCCGCAGGTGTCGGAGTCGTAGCCAGGCAGCGATGGCCTTCCGGCAAGTACACCGCCGATCGAAGCGCGCGCGCGGTGATCGCAGTCGGCCCGCGTTCACTGTCGACCACCAGTCCGTCGTCGGAGAGCGCATCGCGATAGCGTCCATTGGGCAGCCCACCCCGCAGTGCCGTTTCGGTCGAAACAAAGATCCGTCGATCGTTGCGCGCCCGCGACAGCAGCACCAGAACCGCGCTTGCATCGGCTTGCGCTTGCGACGATCGATGCAGCGCGACGCTGGTGTCCGGATCGACGAACAACGATGCTCGATCTCCACCGCGTAGCTGGGGCAGACAGCGACGCAGCGCGGCCAGCCGCTGGACCTGCGCAAGCAGCGCCGCTTGGGGGGGCAAAAGCGCGCTGTCGGCCGGGCCGTTTGGCGGAACATCCACCGGCACCTTGGGCAGCACGCGGCGCGAGTCGGGATCGTTGGCTCCCGCCAGGCCGATCTCGTCCCCGTAGTAGATCACAGGC
Organism: Polyangia bacterium; assembly: GCA_041908565.1. Lineage (GTDB taxonomy): Bacteria > Myxococcota_A > Polyangia > Palsa-1104 > JAEUJZ01 > JAEUJZ01. The sequence continues at coordinate 812 of JAYRFD010001331.1, forward strand.
AGCCCTGGCAGCGTGTACAGCAGCGCAAGGCCCAGGCCCAGCTTGCGGTACGGTACGTCGCTGCGTGGCTGCGCGGGCGGATCGGTCCACGGATCGTTGCCGGCATTGCCGGCCGCTTCCGACAAAAAGCGCGGTGTGTCGTGATTGTCCAAGATCAGACCCATGACCGCGCCCGATCCACGCCAGGCGGCTTGGCTGGCGGCGATTTCCGACTCAAGCGCGTCGAGCCCGATGGATTCTTGGGCCAGCGCTGCACGCATCGCCCACATCAATGGGAAGTCAAACGCGCTATCCAAGCCGTCGAAGGATCGGCCCAGAAAGCTGCGGATGCTGGCTCGCCCATCGGCGCCCGGTCCCGTGTAGTTTTCGCCGATTAACAAAAGGTCCATGCCCAAGCGCAGCCGCTGCTGACGAGCCGCCCGCACCATGCGACGGGTGGCGACGCGCGGCATCATGGGCACCGCATCGATGCGCATGCCATCCAGGTCGAAGCGATCCAGCCACCACAGCAGATCGTCGATTCCCGCCTGCTGCGCCGCCGGATGGCGCCAGTTCACGTCGGGAAGGTAGCGATCAAACCAGCAGTCTTCGATGCGTTCGCCCCAGCCGCAGCCTGGACTGCCGCAGACACAGGCGGTGTTGTCGTCGTGAAACCAGCTCTCGGCTTCGGCTTGTCGCGCCGGCAGGCTGGCGATGCGCAGCGTGCGTCGCGAGTGCTGCTGATACGCCGGATGTTCGGCGAAGACGTGGTTGGGCACCGCATCGAAAATCAGGCGCAGACCGCGAGCGTGCGCGGCGGCCACCAGATCCCGCAGGGCGGACTCGCCACCCAAGCGCCCATCGACAGAGCGCGGCTGAAGGGGCCAGTAGCCGTGGTAGGACTCGTACAGATTGCCGTCGCGTCCGGTGAACAGTCCCGTCGGATTTTCGTAAAGCGGCGACAGCCACAGCGTGGTCACGCCCAGGCGCTCGAAATAGCCCGCCTCGACGGCACGGCGCAGACCGCGCAGCGTCCCGCCGGCCCGTCGACCCGGCGCCGAGGGGGATGCCAGCGCACCGGCATCGCCCAAGAAACGATCCAAAAAGACGTGGTAGATCACGCCATCGGAAAGTGGCGGCGGATCCGAAAGCTGCGATGGATCCGAAGACACTGAAGACCCCAAAGACCCCGACGGCGGCTGGACAAAGATTGATGCGCTGTCGAAGAGCGGCGCGCGATCGGTCTCGGTTGGGCTGGGGCCCTGCAGCGTCAGCGTGTACTTGCCCGCGGGCAGGCCGACCTGTTCCAGCGTGATGCGCTGACTGCCGTCGGACTCTCGCATGATCTGCACGGTGGGTGCGGCCCGCGGAGTGTCGCCTTGCAACAAGCGCGCGCTGAACTGATCCAGCGTCAAGCCCAGCGCCAGATCACCAGCCCCTTTTGTCTGCGGCGTACCGGGGCGATACAGCGCCTCGCCGCGAATGCGCCCATCGGCGCTGCTTTGCACACGCACAAAGCGCAGCGTCGGCTGGCTGCAGTCCGGCACGACGACGCGGGTCCACTCGACGGCAAACGGCGGACCGTCGATCTGTCGCGGATCGGGACCAAACGCGCCCTGCGGGCTGATGTCGTCCGGCACGATGTGGTCGCCGATCAAGATGCCGTAGTCATAAGTCCCCGGTGGCAGCGGCAGGGCCACGGTCTGCCAGCGCTCGCCATCACGACCAATTCGTTCGTCGAAAAGCGGCAGACCAGGGCGAGCAAAGCCATTCCAGCTGCCGAGCACCTGCGCGGCTTCCACCTGCGCGCGGGTCAGCGGACGCGACACCCGCGTGGGATCGGTCAGATCGGGACGGGCCAGGGCGCGCTCGGGCCGGAACCACACGCGCAGCTGACAGCGGTCGTCGGGAACTTGCGGTCCATCGGCTGGTGCAGCGCAGGCCGCAAGCCCAATCAGCAGCAGCAGCCACCGTGCACGCGCAGCACGGGGCCGCGGCGATCGAGGGGCTGCGCAGGTGGCGTTCACCGCCGACATTCCGACGTTCACGCCCGATCCCTAACACATCTCCGCCGAGGCTTGCGCTATCTTGGCGCCGCTCATGTCGCTGCTGTCTTCGTGCTTGGCTTGGCTGCTTGCCTCGGCGGTTCCATCGTCGCTGGCTGGTGGGATCAATGCCGACACCGGGATCGAATACGACAGCAACGCCAACCGTGTCACGGAACGCGGCGACACTCCCGTGCGCAGCGGTCCTCTGCTGCGCGGCACTCTGGGGGGTCAGCTTGGGTACGCGCGCGGTCGACAGCGCCTGCGGGCCCAGCTGCAGGTCGGCGGCAAAGTGTTCCTGTTGCCGTCGCTGCAAGACCAGAATGTTGGCGTCGTATTGGGCAGTTACGAGCACAGCCTGCAGCTTCAGTCGGAAGGTCGACTGCGCCTGGCCGGCTTCGTCGATTACTACGATGCGTTTCAAGCGCCGGCCTCTCTGGTCGAAAGCCGCGACTTTCGATCGCTGTCGCTGGGCCTGCGCCTGTCCGGCGTTCGTGAAGTGCCGTCGGCGCCGCAGCATCGCATCGATGGCGGGCTGGACCTGGGTGTGCAGTACTTCGCGTTTAAGCCCGATGCCGCGTTTACGTTCTTGGCCCCGTCGCTGGCGGCTCGCATCAGCGCGCTTCTGCACGCCGGCGATCCCGAGCTTGGTCACGACTTCGATCTGTCGGCGCACGGGCGCGTGGACTATCGCGGCTACATGTTTGGTCGCACCGATCTGTTCATTCAAGCGGGCGGCAGCCTGACCTGGCAGGGACCGGTGATCCTGCAAGCGGGCTACATGCTGCAGCTAGACCTGTCGAATACCGAGGGCGAAAGCTATCAGCGTCACCTGATCCTGACCAAGCTGGGCTTCCGTCTGCCCGGAGACTTCTACGTGACGGGCAAGGCGCAGCTGAACTTGCTGCAAGGGGCGCCCGGGTTGTTTGTTCCGGTCAGCAACATCGACGACGACAACCGCAGCCTGGGTCTGATCGACATCGAACGCCCGCTGCCGCGCGGCTTCGGCCTGGTGCTGCGCTACACCGGGTACTTCAGCCTGCCCGGCGAACGCACCAGCCCGGATCCC
>JAYRFD010001332.1:0-8013 GCA_041908565.1 Polyangia bacterium
CATCGCGATCGACATCCCGACGACCAAGCTGACGGCCAGCGGCGCAGCGCCGACCAACGGAGCCAGCGACGCGCAGCTTCTGGGGGTCTGGGCATCGGCCAGCCGCCGCCAGATCAGCATTCAGCTGCGCAACGGGCAGAGCTTCAGCTATGGCCCGTGGGTGCAGGTGTCGCGCCTGGGTCTGCCGCTGATCAACGAAGCGGTGATCGGTCTGCAGGACAAGGATCGCTGGAACTACGATCGCCCATCGCGCGAGTCGTATTACTTCCCGTACTTCCTGAACCCGGTGGTGGTGCGCGATGCCGAAGCCGTGGGCATCTACCAGGCACTGGGCGTCGATCCGACGCCGTTTAAGTACGACCGCCTGGACATTGTCGATGCCATCAACCTGAAGAACTTCCCGGCTGCCAACGCACACAACGTGCCGCTGACCGCAACCGGCGACGTGATTCGCATCGACATGGGCTTGGATCCGGCGTTCCCCAACGGACGATCGCTGGTCGGCCCGATGCCGAACCGAGAACAGGCCGACGTAACCGACGTTCTTCTGTCGCTGCTTCTGACCAAGCAGGTCACGGGCATTGCAGATGGCGTCGATTACAACGACAAGCCCTTCCTGACCTCGATTCCCTGGCTGCCGCTGCCTTGGCAGGGATCGAACGAAGGACACGGCAAGCCGACACCGTAAGGTCCGCAGAGGATCCACGCGTCAACACCGGAAGGGCAGCCGGCTGAGCGAGGGCTTGGCTGGCTGTTCTTCCGGAGTAGGCGATTGATCGAGTAGCCAAGTGATTGATCAAGCGCGCAACGACATCTACGACGAAGAGAGCACAGCATGAGGGCATGGCGAGCGTTGATGGGTTGTCTGTTTTTGTGGAGCGTGGAAGCCGGCTGTCAGCGAACGGACGCGCCGCCGAACGTCACGCCACAGGCGGGGCGCGCGCAGGCCGTGGCCACCGCGAGCGACAGCACGTCGGGACTGCCGCTGCTGTCACCGCTTTTGGACCCCGCACATGCCGAGCGCATGGCGCTCTTGCCGCCACCTGCCGACAGTCGATCGCCGGTCGATGCCGATCTGACCGCTCTGCAGGATCGGGCGCGACGCTTTCCCAGCAAGATCGAAAACTGGATCCTGCTTGGACAGACCTGGATTCGTCGCGCGCGCGAGTCGGCTGAGCCTGGCTTTTATCGCAACGCCGATGCCTGCGCTGACATGGCGCTGCGTCTGCAAGCCGGCAGTCCGCTGGCCTTGAACTTGCGTGCGCTGGTGTTGATGAACGACCATCGCTTCGCCGATGCGCGGCTGGTCGCCGAACAGATTCTGCGCCGCAACGACTTCGACCCGATGGCCTGGGGCACACTCAGCGATGCGCTGCTGGAACAAGGAAACGTCGCTGCAGCGGAAGAAGCCGTGGGGCGCATGATGGCGCTCAAGCCGAACTTGCCGGCGTACTCGCGTGCCTCGTACTTGCACTTTCTGCGCGGGCGCAGTGCTGAAGCGAAGGAGGCGATTCGCTTGGCCATCGACTCCGCTGGATCGCGCAGCAGCGATAGCGAGCCGCGCGCCTGGGCCATTGTTCAGGCGGCTCAGCTTTTCTTCTTGGAAGGGGACTACGAAGGGGCGGATGCAGGCTTCGCCATGGCGCTGCAGACGTTGCCGCAGTATCCGCCGGCGCTGGCGGGGCGGGCGCAGGTGGCCATGGCGCAGGGTCATGCAGCGGAAGCGGTGCCGTTGCTGACGCGCGCGTATGAGCTGTCTCCGCTAGTCGAGACACTTTGGCAGCTGGGGGATGCGCGGCGCTTGGCAGGCGATGTGGCGGGTGCACAAGAAGCCTATTCGCAGCTGGAACGACAGGGGCGACGCGGCGATCCGCGCACGCTGGCGTACTACTTCGCCAAGCGCGGCCAGCGCTTGGATCTGGCCCACGAGCTGATCAGCGAAGAGCGCGGCGGACGCGGGGACCCCTACACACTGGATGTGCAGGCCTGGGTGCTGTTCAAGCGCGGCCAGGTGGCGGAAGCTCGACGAATCATCGACGGTCCGGGCGTGCTGGGGCTGGGCTTGCGCGATGCGCGCGTGCTGTACCACGCCGCTGCGATTCACGCTGCCACCGGCGATGCAGATGGAGCACGCAAGCTGGCAGCGGACGCACTGCAGCGCAGTCCGCACTTCGATGTCGATGATGCAAGCGCCGCCGCGCTGTTGGCTGGTGGAGCGAAGTCATGAAGCGAGCATTCTCCCTGGCAGCGACCGCGCTGATAGGCTTGCTCGCCTGCGATCGCATCGAGATTCGCTGGAAGGATGCGCCAGAAAAAGGAACGCAAGGGAACGGCACGACGGGCGCTGGACTGACGACCAACACAGGCCCGAGCACCGCGGCCCGCTCGGCGGGGATGGGGGAGCAGATGCCGGCCCCGCCCGCCGTTGAAGAGACCAAGCCGGTCTATCCACAGACGCTGATCGGACCCGAAAGTCCGCAAGCAGTGCGGTACTGCCAAGCTGTGCACGCGCTGCCGACACAGCGCCGCAGCGAGTGCTGCGTCGACAGGGCCGATGCCATGCTGTACGCCGACTGCGTTCGCGTGGTGACCCATGCTCAGCGCAGTGGCGCCATTCAGATCGATGAAGCCGCGCTCTCCGCGTGCGCGCAGGCGCAACAGCAAGCGTACGGCGGCTGCGACTGGGTGGGGCCGTGGCCCGTCGAGCTGCCGGGTGCGTGTCGTCAAGTTCTGCGGGGTGTGCTGGCTGCCGGCGCGCGCTGTCGATCTTCGCTGGAGTGCACTGGTGGGCTGTTCTGTCACGGTGCTGGACCGACATCCATGGGCAGCTGTGGACCGGCGCTTTCCGACGGGGAACGCTGCGCTCTTTCCGTCGATGCGCTGGCTGCTTTTACGCGGCTTGAGTCCACCACGCAGCCGCACCCCCAGCACACGCTGCATCGCGAGTGCGCAGGGTTTTGCAACCTGCGCCACGTCTGCGAAGCACTGCGTCCCAGTGATGGCGAGTGCGTGATGTCCAGCCAGTGCGGCGCCGATGAACGCTGCGGCAACGGGCGCTGCATTTCCGGTCGCGTGGGACAAGCCGGACAGCCTTGTTCTGGCGGGGACTGTGCCGCCGGCCTGCGCTGCCATGGGCACGTCTGCCAGACGCCTAAGCGCAGCGGCGAAGTGTGCGCATCCGACTTCGACTGCCAAGGCGGCTGCGACAGCAGTGCAGAAGGTCAGAAGCGCTGTGCCCCCAAGTGCAGCGCGCGCTAGCGAACGTAGACCGCAGTCGCTGCCTGGGCCAGCATGCAGGGCCGCAACCATCGAAGGCGGGCACGGGCCGCGGTGCCAGGACACAACGACTTCCTTCGCGTACTGTCCGGCACGGGATCGCTGTGTTGGCGCTGGCCATCGCTTGTCGCACTGCAGGCGCCTGCGTCATGGTCTTCTCTCACCTCGCCCGACCGACAGATCGCCAGACCGCGCTGCACCGCGAGCCTGATTGAAGCATCCCTCCGTCTGCACATGCGAGGTCTTGCAGACAGACGCCAACGGCGACGGGCTGATGGATGTGGCGCTTGGAGAGGCCAGGCGCATCCAGGTGTTCCCGGGCACTGCAAGACAGTTTCCGTTCAGTGCGCCGATGACCTACACCTTCGCCCAGGACTTGATCGACTTCACGATCGCGGACTTCCGAGGTCAGGGGCAGCGCGAGCTAGCCGCGGTCCTGGATGGCGCCGGTGGGTCGCGGCTGACGTACGCGCTGATTCCAAACGGTGGCCGTGGCACCGTCCTTGCCGAGTCAGCCAGCAGTCCTTTGAACATGCGTCCATCCCAGATGATCGCCGCAGACATTAACGCGGATGGTCGCGCTGAGCTGATGTTGTTGTGCAAGGAACGCCACGCCCTCACCTTCATCAGCGGCAGCAGTCCCAACCAGTCGGGTCAGCGGCACTACGGGCTGGGCAAGCAGCCGCAGTGGCTGGGAATCAGCAATGTGCTGGGCGATGCTCGCAGCCCCTTGGATGTTTTGGTCGCGGACTCGCTGGGTCGTCTCGATCCCGTCAATGGATCGGTGTGGATTTTGGAAGGCATCAGCGCGGTCAGCGCTACCAACCAGTGAGCGTGCGCGACCCGCGTTCCGACGCACGGAGCGTGCGGCTAGCGAGCGGACGTGCGCGAGCCTGGCTTGATGGCGGGGCTGCCTTGCTGACACAGCGGGCAGGCATCGGGCGAAAACACCCGCGGGCGCACGCGCCACAACGCGAACAGTGGCTGCAGGCCGTGATCGCTGCCGCGCTCGACGATCGCGCCATAGCCCAGCACATCGGCGCCATGCTGGCGAGCCAGCCCTGCGGTCTCGATCGCAGATCCGCCCGTCGTGATGACATCTTCGACGATCAGCACGCGCTCGCCAGAGGACAGGGTGAAGCCGCGGCGCAGGGTCAGGGCGCCGTTTTCTCGTTCTGCAAACAGCGCGCGCACACCCAGCGCACGAGCAACTTCATGCGCGATCACGATGCCGCCCAGCGCAGGCCCCAGCACCACATCGACGGACGGCAGGCCGCTTTGGCGATAGGCATCGGCAATCGATCGGCCAGCAAACTCCGCATGCGCGGGGTGCGACAACAGGCGGGCGCACTGAATGTACTGATCCGAGTGCAAGCCCGAGCTAAGCAGGAAGTGTCCGCGCAGAAACGCGGCGGTCTCTTGCAGGCGAGAATCGATCTGTTTGGCGACCGTCATCGTGGAATTGGACATCGCTATGCGACCTCAGCTTGGCGTGGGGGAGTCGATTCCGTCGCTGCGAACCGACGGCAATCATCGCGTAGCTGCGCTGCGGCGGTGCGCGCGGCCATCGCGAAGTCGTCGCCTGGGCTGGCGTACAAGATCGATCGCGACGCGTTAATCAAAAGGGGGGCCGACGCATCCTGCACGGGAATCTGGCCACCTTGTGCGCCCACTCCTGGCAGCAGCAAAGGTAGCTGCGGAGCGTGCTTGCGCACCCAGGCCAAACGGTCGGGCTGGGTGGCACCGACGACCAGACCGCACTGTCCGTGATCGATGCGAGCCACCTCGCACGCGACCCACTGCCACAGCGCCAGCGGTCGAGCGCCCGCCGCTGCATCCTGAATGCAAAGATCTTGCAGCTGCGATCCTTCGCTGGTTGCACACAAGACGAAGGTCAGGCGATCGCGATAGCGGAAGAATGGCTCAAGCGGGGCCAGTCCCAGGTAGGGATGCACAGTGACGGCATCGGCGCCAAGGACCTCGAACGCGGCGTGTGCGTAGTGGCGGTTGGTGTTGCCGATGTCACCGCGCTTGCCGTCCCAGATGAACAGCGCAGCGTCGGGAATCGCCCTGCGCACGGCGGACAGCACGGCCCCTTCGTCGATCCCCTGGGATTCGAAGAACGCGCTGTTGATCTTGTACGCGCAGGCCAGATCCGAAGTGGCCGCGATGATGTCGCGCAAGAACGCCGCGATGTCACCGCGCACGCAGCGTGGCAGCCGCTGCGGATCGGGATCCAGACCGATGCACAGCGGGCCGCGCTGTGTCATGCCTTGGCTTAGCTTCTGTTGTGCGGACATAGTGCCTCGACCAGTGCGGTCCATGATGTGGCTTGATAACGCTCGGCAAGCTGACTGAGCTCGCCTTGCAGCCGCGCCAGCAGACCGGCGTCATCGAGTAGCGCCGATCCAACTTGCACCGCGAAGGCACCCAGCGCGGCAAGCGCCAGCACTTCGCGCAGCGACTGCACGCCGCCGCAGGCCACGACCGGCAGCGGCTGTTCGCGAACCAAGAAGTCGACGGCCCACTGAACCAGCGGAGTCAGCGCCGGTCCCGACAAGCCGCCGCGAAACAGATCGACTGCAGGTGCACTGCCATCGCCTGCGTCCACCGCTTGCGGCTCGTGTGGCGTGACCGAAAGGGCGGGCATCGTATTGATCGCGGTGATGCCATCGGCTCCTTCGTCCGCACAGATGCGGGCGCGCGTGCGCAGGATCTCTGCCGGTGCGTAGGCCAGCTTGACCCAGATCGGTCGTGGCGTGTGGCGACGCGCGCAGCGCAGAACGCGACGCAGCACCTCATCGTCGAGCTGACCGGACGCGGCATTTGGGCACGACGCGTTCAGTTCAAAGCCCACGATGGCCTGATCTGCAAACGCTTGCAGGATCGCTTCCACTTCGTCTTCGCGCTGCGCAGTGAAGCTTTGGATCACGGGCGCCTGACACGCTTGCACTACAGGCAGTCGGGACTGCACGAATGCTTGGGCGCCGACGTTGCGCAGGCCGATGCGATTCAGATAGCCACCGCAGGATCCGGACCAGCGCTGCAACACCGGTGGCGCGTTGCCTTCCCGCGGCTCTGCGGTCACCGTCTTTGCAATCACAGCGCCGGCACTTGCAAGTGGCGCGGTGCTCTGTTCGCCACTTGACCAAGGTCCGGCTGCCACCCACAGCGGACTGCGCTTGCGCAGTGCCTCCAGCTTTTCGCGCGGCGATCTCTGTGGAGTCTGCAGCGAATGTTGAACCACCGATTTTGCAGACCCCAAGGGCAGCCACGCATCCACAGCCGAGCCCCCATGCAACGAAGTCTGCGAGCCACTTTGCGCACGTGCAGTTGGTTCGCTCACGGGGCGTGCTTCTAACGATTCCGGGCGCCTGACGTCAAGCGCGATCCCATGTTTCTTGCGGCCGAAACAAAAACGTCACTTGACTTCCGTTGAGCAATGAAGCACCCATTGCGCGCAACAAAACGCAGAGCGGGACGAAGGTCACGCAACGTGCAGATGTTGCGCGATCTCAAAGCAATTAACGCAGCGCTTCGCTAAGGAAGACAGCGTGCATGCGAGACGATCTGTATGAGGGCAAAGCCAAGCTGGTTCGCCTGCTGCCCCAGGGACTGGCCGAGATCCATTTCAAAGACGACGCCACGGCCGGCAATGGCAAGAAGCGAGCGAACTTTCCCGGCAAGGGTGCGCTGTGCTGCCGCATCAGCGAACTTCTGTTGTCGTATCTAGGCCGCTGCGAGATCCCAACGCATCTGCTGCAGCGCAAGGATGAAACCACGCAGCTGGTGCGCGCGGTCGAGATCATTCCGTTGGAAGTGGTCGTGCGCTTTGAAGTTGCTGGTTCGCTGCGCACGCGCACCGGGCTGCCGCAAGGCCACGCCTGTGATCCACCCATCTGCGAGCTTTATTACAAGCGCGATGACCTGGGCGATCCGCTGATCAACGACGATCATGTGCGGCTTTTGGGCCTGGCGTCGCCGCAAGAGCTAGCGACGCTGCGCAGCCTGGCGCTGCAAGCAGCACGCGCGCTGCGAGCCGTGCTGCGTCACGCCGATGTTGCGCTGTTCGATCTGAAGTTCGAGTTCGGCCGCGCCGAAGGATCGATCTGGCTGGCGGATGAGATCTCTCCCGACACCTGTCGCTTTCGCGATGTCCACAGCGGACAGGTGCTGGACAAGGACGTCTTCCGACAAGACCTGGCAGAGCTAGTTCCAACTTATGCAGCGCTGCTGGCTCGCTTGGAATCCCTGCCGGCCCTGCAGACGCAGGCCCACATTCACGATCCCGATGAGGTTGCATGACGCACTTTGAAGTCCGCTTCGAAGTAATTGTTCAGCCCAAGCCCGGCGTGCGCGATCCGCAGGCCGACGCGATGTCGGCTGCCATGATGGACAGCGGCTACCAAGGCTGCCGCGCACTTGCGGTGGGCCGCTTCTTGTCGCTGTCGGTCACCGCCACGGATTCCACGCAGGCTGCTGCCACGGCGCGCGCGCTGTGCGAGAGCATGCTGGTCAATCCGCTGCTTGAGACCTACGTACTGCGGGCGGTGCAGTCGCCCCCCGCCCCGGCCGGGCATCCGGAAGGTCAGCCATGACCTGTGCCGCGGCTGTGACTGTTTCCGGCCGCGGTGTTGATCGCCGGCCGAACGCAGCAGTGCTGGTCTTCCCGGGCAGCAACGGAGACCGCGATCTGCTGGAAGCCTTGAACCTGTGCGGATTTTCCGCGCGCTTGCA